>NZ_JBSWXU010000042.1:0-35494 GCF_056160785.1 Mycobacterium sp. ABE4_509
GGCCAGCAGCGACAGCGCCAGCCCGACGGCGGCGGCCGCCCCGGCGAACACGCTGGACCCGCGCACGTCAGCCCCTGGCCACGAGCGTCGCGGCGATGTTGCCGCGGGTGGCCTTCGAGTACGGGCACACCTGATCGGCCTTGCCCATCAGGTCGTCGGCCACCCCCTGCTCCAGACCCGGAAGATAGCCGATCAGCTCGACGGTCAGCCCGAAGCCGCCGTCCTCACCCTTGCCTGTTTCGTCGTCTCCGACGACGGTGCCGATGCCCACCCGCGCGGTGACACCGCTGGCCTCGTCCAACTCGATCTTCTCGTTCCTGGCGACCAGGCGCAGCGCGCCGAGGAAGCAGGCGGCGTAACCCGCCGAGAACAGCAGTTCGGGGTTGACCCCCTCCCCGCTGCCGCCCATCTCGGTGGGTGGACGGGTGTCGAGGTCGATCTTGCCGTCGGCGGACTTCACCTGACCGTCGCGGCCGCCGCCGGTGGCGGTGGATTCTGCGGTGTAGACGACGTCGATGCTCATGGCACCGATCATGCCAGCCGCCGGGATCGGGCCGATCAGGAAAGAAGCTCGTCGAGGTGCCAGTCGCCGAACGGGTCCGGATAGCCCTGCCAGGACTCGGGGTGTGCCATCTCGTCGTCGGTGAGCAGCGCCCCGCGCAGCCCGGCCAGGATCTCGTCCGCGTCGGCTCCGCAGACCAGCGCGGTCATCGAGGTGTGCCGGTCGCCGGTACGGGGGTGCCAGATTAGGTCGGCCATCGCACGCCGCTCCGGACAGATGTAGGCGACCTCCCGGGGTGTCATGGCCGCCAGCCACCTTCCCGCCTGCGTGACGCGCATTCCAGCACCGGCCGTTTCCAGCCACATGACCCGGTCGGGCCGGCTGGCCAGCCACAGCCGCCCCCTGCTGCGTACGACCCCGTCCAACAACAGGTCCACTGCAGCGTGCAGCCGTTGCGGGTGGAACGGCCGGCGGGCGCGGAACTCCACGAGCCGCACCCGCCCGTGGGGTTCCAGCGGTGGCTGGCCGGCCAGGAGCGACCCGTGCGGGCTGTCGCTGCGGCCGAGCCGGGCGTCGGGCTCCAGATGCGACAGCGCAAGGCAGAGTCGCTCGGTGCCGACGGTGAGCCGGGCTCTCGGCGCCAGCCGGCGAGCGACGGCCAGCGTATCGGGGTCCGGATCCGTCACCACCACGACATCGGCGAACTCGACCTGTCCGACGAGCACCGCGGCCACGGTCCGGCCGTCGTCGAGTTCGTCCTCACCGGTCGCCTGGCTCAGCCAGATTGCCGGGTCGACGGTGGTGACCACCCCGGACAGAACGACGTCGCGGGCGGTGGCGGAGTGCGTGATGGCGTAGCAGACGTGCTCGGGCTCGGTCCAGGGGCCGAGTCGCACGACGACACGTCCGACGTCGGGACGACGGTGCAGCCGGCTCAGGTGGTCGAGCAGGTCGCCCCGCACGGTGCAGGACACGCAGCAGTTGCTCAGCTCCAGAACACTGTCTGCGCCCACCGTGACACCGTTTTGGACCATCGTCGTGCGCCGGTGCACGACGTGTCCGTCGAAGCGGTGTTCCACCAGAGCGGTACCTGGTTGGGCGACCAGCGCGTCGGCGGCCTCGTCGGTGTGGTCCTGTCCCGCGACGATGACGACCGGGGTTCGCATCAACCCTCCTCTATCGGCAGCGATTTTCATTACTGGGGTGTTCACGCTACAGTCGCCCACAGCCTTTGTCGAAAACGATTTCCAATAAGGAGGTGCGATGTGTCTGCCCACTGCCAGGTGACCGGCCGCTCCCCCGGCTTCGGTAACACGGTGTCGCATTCCCATCGGCGCACCCGCCGCCGCTGGAACCCCAACATCCAGCGCAAGACCTACTACCTGCCCTCCGAAGACCGCCGGGTCACCCTGCGGGTCAGCGCCAAGGGCATCAAGGTCATCGACCGCGACGGCATCGAAGCCGTGGTGGCCCGGCTACGCCGCAACGGAGAGAAGATCTGATGGCACGCAACGATATCCGCCCGCTGGTCAAGCTGCGCTCCACGGCGGGCACCGGCTACACCTACATAACCCGCAAGAACCGCCGCAACGATCCCGACCGGATCGTGCTGCGCAAGTACGACCCCGTGATCCGCAAGCACGTCGACTTCCGCGAGGAGCGCTGATGGCCAAGAAATCCAAGATCGCCGCCAACGAACGGCGCCGCGCGACCGTGGCGCGCTACGCCGAGCGCCGCGCCGAACTCAAGGAGATCATCCGCTCACCGCGCAGCACACCGCAGGCCCGCACCGCCGCGCAGGCGGAACTGAATCGCCAGCCCCGCGACGCGAGCCCGGTGCGGGTGCGCAACCGCGACGCCGTCGACGGCCGGCCCCGCGGCCATCTCCGCAAGTTCGGGCTCTCCCGGGTGCGAATGCGTGAACTGGCCCACGAGGGCCAGCTGCCCGGCGTCAGCAAGGCCAGCTGGTGAAGGCCAGGCGGCGCGAGGCGCCCGCACCGAAGAAGCGCCGGAACCTGTTGGCCAGCCTGGGAATCGAGCGTGTCGACTACAAGGACACCGCCACGCTGCGGCAGTTCATCTCCGAGCGCGGCAAGATCCGCTCACGCACCGTCACCGGGGTCACGGTCCAGCAGCAGCGCCAGGTCGCACTGGCCATCAAGACCGCACGCGAGATGGCGCTGCTTCCCTACCCCGGGCAGGGTCAGCGCTGAGCCCGGCGGATCACGTCGGCCGCTTTCTCGGCGATCATCATGGTCGCCACATCGGTGTCGGCACTGTGCTCCTTCCACGAAAAGTGCTTGTAGCATTGGGATCTGCGAGCACTGTGTGACCTCTCCCGGGGAGAGGGTCAACAAGGAGGACATCGACCATGCGCTCCGGCCTGACGATCGGCGAGTTCGCCACCTTGACCCGGCTGAGCGTGCGCACACTGCGCCGGTACCACGCCGCCAAGCTCCTCGAGCCGGACACGGTGGACCCGTCGACCGGCTACCGGTACTACGGGCCCGCACAGATCCCCACCGCGCAGGTCATCCACCAGCTGCGCCAGCTCGACGTTCCGCTGGCCGACATCGAATCGATCCTCGCAGCAGACGACCTGCAACGGCGTGCCGATGTGGTGGCAGGCCATCTGCGCCGCTTGGAGGACGAGCTGGACCGCACACGCAAGGCCGTCGTATCGCTGAACCGGCTGCTGCGGCCGGACCCCGCCGAGGTCGAGGTGGAACTGCGATCGCTGCCCGCGCGCACCGTTGTGGGGATCCAGGGGCAGGTCCAGCTAGACGAATCGCTGCGCTGGTACGACGCCGCGATGGCCGAACTGGACGACGGATTCCCCCCGCAGGAACGCACCGGAGCACCCGGAGGCCGGTACTCCAACGACCTGTTCACCCACGGTGGCGGGGATTTCGCCGTCTTTCGGCCGGTGCGGACCCCTCGGGCTTTCGGTCGTATCGAGGTGCTCGACCTGCCTGCGATCGAGCTCGCCGTCGCGGTCCACCCCGGGCCGCACGACGACATCGACGTCACCTACGGCCATCTGGGAGCGTGGGTGGTGGCCCACGCGTTGGCCGTTGACGGGCCGATCTACGAGACCTACGTGGTGGGCCCGCGCGACACCACCGAACCGTCGAGCTGGCGCACCGAGATCGGCTGGCCGGTTTTCCATCTCGCCCCGCTCTGAACGGCGGCGAGCTCAGCGTGCGGTGACGCCTGCCGCGGTGCAGATGAGATCGGCCACGACGTCGGGCCGGGACACGGTCACCGCGTGGGAGGCCGCCACCTCCACGGTGTGCGACTGCGCCCGGTGACCCATGAAGCGCATCGATTCCGGTGGGATGGCCAGATCCTGGGTCGTCACCATGTTCCAGGACGGAATCCCCTTCCAGGCGGCCCGGCTGGCCGGCTCCTCCAGTGCAGTGCTCTCCCCCTCCTCGAGCAGGAAGCTGGCTATGTACACCAGTGGTTTGACATTCGGATGACCGTCGGCGGCCTCACTCATCACCGGCCCGCCGTAGGAGTGTCCGGCCAGCACGATCGGTCCCGCCACGCTGTCCAGCAGGCTCCGAAGGTAGGCCGCGTCCGCGCCCAGTCCACGCAGCGGGTTCGCCGCGGCGATCACCGGGTGCCCGGCGGCGGCGAGTCGTTCGACCACCCCGTTCCAACTCGACGAGTCCGCGAACGCCCCGTGGACCAGGACCACCGTCGGCTGGGGTTGAGCTGCGGTGAAATTCAGCGTCATCTCCTGTTGTCGAGTTGAGTTCAGGCACCACTGCCATGGGGAAATCGGCACCGCGCGAGAGCGATTCGTTGGTCCGGATACCGGCCAGCGTCCGTTTCAGCGCCGCGACCACGTCGTCGAAGGCGTCACCGCCCAGCACCAGCCTGCCGGGCGGGGGCTGTTGGGCTATCGCGGCGATCACCGCGCGGGCTCCGCGATGCGGGTCGCCGGGCTGCGTGCCGTCCTGCTCGATCATCGCCGCGCGGATCCGTTCCAGCAGCCGGTGGTAGTCGGGGATGGACTCGGTGATCGGCTGACCGGCGAAGCCGGCATAGGCCCGGGTGCGGAACGCTCCGGGCTCGACGGCCATCACCTGGATGCCAAGCGGCGCAACCTCGTCGCGCAGGATCACCGTCACCGCCTCGAGGGCCGACTTGGTGGCGCTGTAGTAGCCGAATCCGGGCACGGCGTGCAGCCCCGCCGCGGAGGACATGTTGATGATCCATCCGCTGCCCCGGGCACGCATTCCCGGCAATAGCGTTCTCGTGACGGTGAGTACCGCGAAGAGGTTCAGTTCGAACATCTCCCGGACCCGTGTCTCGTCCATGCCTTCGATCGACCCGTACCAGCCGCGGCCGGCGTTGTTGACCAGCACGTCGATGCCGCCGAAATGCTCTTCTGCAGCCCCGACCGCGCTCGTGACCTGGGCGGCGTCGGTGACGTCGAGCTCGACGACGTGCGCACGGTCGCCGTGGCCGGCGGACCACGCCTGCAGCTCGGCGGGCCGGCGAGCGGTGAGCACCACCCGGTCCCCGGTCTCGAGGGCGGCTTCGGCGAGTGCGATCCCGAATCCGCCTGGCGTGCCGCCGGTGATGAACCAGCGTCGCGTCACGGCTCGATCACCAGCCGGCTGATCCGGTCGTCTTCGAGGGTGAACCGGTAGTGCAGGTCGGCGACGCCGCCGGGGAAGTCGCCCACCAAACGCTGGACGACGTCGACGGAGCCCGCACCCGCGATGGTCGCGCCGGTGAACTCCGTGGTGTAGGTGTATTCGACGGCCGACGTGCTCAGCCAGGCCTCGATCGCCGCGCGGCCGCAGTGGTCATGACCCTCGTCGGTGACCACGGCGTCGTCGGCGAACACCGTGAGTGTGGTGAGCGTGTCGCCGCCGGCGTGTGCGGTCAGGTACGTCTGGACCGGGGCCGGCAACTCCTGCCGTGAAACGGGTGCGTGTCGGTTCTCGTGCACTGTCATGACTCGACGGTGCGGCCTCCCCCAGGGAGAGAGTCAAGCACCGCGGTCAGGTTTGTCCGACAACCCTGAGTAACCGCAGGTCCTGCAGCGCGCTGGATCCCGGCGGCGGGGTCAGCACCACCAACCGCTGACCGTCAGTTGTTTCCAGGACCTCGCAGTCCAACGTGATGGGCCCCACCGCCGTCCGGAACGTCTTGCGTTGGGATCTGCGGACCGCGACCTCGTGGCGCGCCCACAACTCCGCGAACTCGCGGCTCTGCCGAAGCAGCGTGTCGACGAGTTCTCGCATGTCGTCGTCGTCGCGTCTACGGGCCCAGGCCGCCCGCAGATCGGCCACCATCGTCCGGCTGTGCTGGTCGTGATCGGCCACCGGCGCGAGGTCGCGGGCGCCGGGTTCGGTGAACCACCGGTAGCTGAGGCTGGCCCGCAGGCCCGCCTCCGGCGCGGCGACCCGATCGCCCATCAGCACCCTGGCCAGCGCGTTCTGCGCCAGCACGATGTCGGTGTCGGAACAGGCGAACGCGGCGGCATCGTTCATCTGATCCAGTACGAACATCAATGCGGGCCGCACATGCGTCGCGGATACGACCCGATCCGGCACAGAGTGGCCTGCCAGCCGGTACAGGTGGTCGGTTTCATCGTCGGACAATCGCAGCGTGCGGGCCAGTGCCCGCACCATCTGCGGCGACGGCTGGGTGCTGCGTCCCTGCTCGAGCCGGCCGTAGTAGTCGGTCGACATCCCCGTCAGCTGGGCCACCTCTTCGCGCCGCAGCCCTGCGGTGCGCCGCCGGGCGCCGGCGGGCAGCCCGACCTCGGCCGGTCTGATCGCATCTCGGCGGCGCCGGAGGAAGTCGGCAAGGGCGGCACGGTCCACCCCTTGATTGTCCCGCCGATGGCCGGCGGTAGGCAGAGACTCCCAGTCCCAGGCTCAACGCACCGTGGTCGCAGACCGGGCAACGACCAAGACTGGGGTGATGCACACCAAGAAACTGGGATCACTGCACACCTCCGCGCTCGGGTTGGGCTGCATGGCAATGTCGGGTGTCTACGGCACCGCCGATCGATCCGAGAGCATCGCCACCGTGCACGCCGCGCTCGATGCCGGCATCGCACTGCTGGACACCGGCGACTTCTACGGCATGGGACACAACGAACTGCTGTTGGCCGAAGCGCTGCGCTCACGGAACCGAGACTCCTACCAACTGAGCGTGAAGTTCGGCGCCCAGCTAGGCCCGGACGGCGCATGGGTCGGCTACGACGCGCGCCCCGCCTCGGTGAAGGCGGCCGCCACCTACTCGCTACAGCGGCTCGGCGTCGACCACATCGACGTCTACCGTCCCGCCCGGCTCGACCCGGAGGTCCCCATCGAGGACACCGTCGGGGCGATCGGCGAGTTGGTCGACATGGGCTATGTCAGGCACATCGGACTCTCCGAGGTCGGGTCGCACACCATCCGGCGGGCAGCCGCCGTCCGGCCGATCGACGATCTGCAGATCGAGTACTCCTTGATGTCCCGCGGAATCGAACGCGACATCCTGGCGACCTGCCGTGAGCTCGGCGTCGGCGTCACCGCCTACGGCGTGCTGTCCCGCGGCCTCCTGGGTGGCCGCTGGTCGAAAGCCACTGCACAGGAGGGGGACTCCCGGTCGATGAGCCCGCGGTTCGCCGACGGGAACCTGGACCGCAACCTCGCGCTGGCGCGGGCCCTGCGCGACGTCGCCGACGATATCGGCGTGACCGCCGCGCAGGCCGCGATCGCCTGGGTGGGCGCCCGCGGCACCGACGTCGTCGCTCTCATCGGAGCCAGGTCGCGCTCCCGGCTGACCGAAGCGCTCGGCGCCACCCAGGTACACCTCACCGAGGAACAACTGGCCGGAATCGAGGACGCGGTGCCGGCCGATCGGGTGGCCGGCGACCGCTACCCCGCCGCGCACATGGCCGCACTCGACTCGGAAGCTGCCGCAACCTAGCCCCCGTTGCGCACACCTTCCTCGACCTTCTTGCCGAGTTCGGCGTCGACATTGCGCCAGTACTCGAACACCCGGGACAGCACCGGCTCCTTCACACCGTCTGACACGTGGCCGATGATGTTGTGCGCCAACCGTTCCCGAGCTTCGTCGTCGAGCACCTCGCGTACCATCGTGCCGGCCTGCCCGAAGTCGTCGTCGTCCTGGCGCAGCGCGTAGGCGGTGCGCACCATCTCTCCGTCGGCGGCCCAGTGCACCTCGGAGGCCCGCTTGGGGTCGGCCTCCGGACCGCCCATCGAGTTCGGCGTGTACACCGGGTCGGTCGCGTTGCGGATACGCATCGCGCCGTCCTTGCTGTACGCGCGCACCTCGGTGTGCGGCTCGTTCACCGGAATCTGCTTGTAGTTGACCCCGAGCCGGGCGCGGTGGGCGTCGGCGTAGGAGAAGCCGCGGGCCAGCAGCATCTTGTCCGGGCTCAGCCCGGTGCCGGGCACGATGTTGTTCGGCTCGAACGCCGCCTGCTCGATCTCGGCGTGGTAGTCGGTGACGTTGCGGTTCAGCGTCATCTTGCCGACTTCGTGCAGCGGGTAGTCGCTGTGCGGCCACACCTTGGTCAGGTCGAACGGGTTGATCCGATAGGTCTTGGCGTCCTCGAACGGCATGATCTGCACGTGCAGCGTCCAGCTGGGGAAGTTGCCGTCCTCGATCGAGTCGTACAGGTCGCGCTGGTGGTAGTCGGCGTCCTCACCGGCCATCTGGTCGGCGTCCTCCTGGGTGAGGAAGTCGATGCCCTGGTCGGCCTTGAAGTGGTACTTGACCCAGAACATCTCGTCTTTGTCGTTGAGCCAGCTGTAGGTGTGGCTGGAGTAGCCGTTCATGTGCCGCCAGGTCTTCGGGATGCCGCGGTCGCCCATCAACCAGGTGACCTGGTGTGCCGACTCCGGCGACAGCGTCCAGAAGTCCCACTGCATGTGATGGTCGCGCAGGTTGTTGGCCTGCATGCGCTTCTGGCTGCGGATGAAGTTCTGGAACTTCATCGGGTCGCGGATGAAGAACACCGGGGTGTTGTTGCCGACCATGTCGAAGTTTCCCTCGTCGGTGTAGAACTTCAGCGCGAAACCGCGCGGGTCGCGCCAGGTGTCTGGGCTGCCCCGCTCGCCGGCCACCGTCGAGAACCGGGCCACCATCTCGGTCTTGGCGCCCGGCTGCAGGAACGCGGCCTTGGTGTAGGCGCTGACGTCCTGGGTCACCTCGAACTGGCCGAACGCACCGCCGCCCTTGGCGTGCGGCTGACGTTCCGGGATGCGCTCCCGGTTGAAGTTGGCCATCTGCTCGATCAGGTAGTGGTCCTGCAGCAGGATGGGCCCGTCGGAACCGACGGTCAGCGAGTGTTCGACGCTCGGGATGGGTGCGCCGCCGTCATTCGTCGCGTAATTCTCAGCCATGTTCCCTCTTCTCTTCGAGGCGCCGCGGCTCTCGGGGCTGTGCCGCGGTCACGTCCTGTCGGGGCGGGTACCCCGCGAAGCAGTGGAACCTAACCCGGCGGCGGTGCTCAATTTCTACGGACGCGGCGGTGTCGGCCCGCTGCCCGGGCCGCCCTGCCCGCCGGGGCCACCCTGACCGCCGGGACCGCCGGGACCGAACGGTCCGGGGAAGCCCGGGCCTCGTTCGAAGTCGCCGCCACGGGGCCCCGTCGGGAACATCGGCGAGGCGGGGCTCATCACCATGTGATGGCCGCGGTCGTAGCCGGCCGGGCCTTCGCCGACCTCCTTGCCGACGAAGAAGCCGGTGCCGAAGACCACCGCGACGATGATCACCGAACCGGCGACGATGCCCACCCAGGCCGCGACCTTGTTGAGCCGGTTGGACTCGGGAGCCGGCGGCGGCACCGGCGGCTGGTACACCGGCGGATCGGGCTGCGCCGGCGGCGGGGGCGGCGGTGCCATCACGGGTCCGGTGGCGGGCTCGGCGGATTCGGGAGGCGGGGTCGTTTCGCTCATGGGATCGATCCTGCGCCGCGATTCCCAGTGGTGAATGGGTCTGCGCTGTGAATCGGCTATGAGCGCCCACGTCAGGGTTTGAGCGGGTTCACCGCGAATTGGATGACCCGGTAGGGGGTCCCACCCCGCGGGGCGGTGTTCCACTGGCTGACGAACACCCGCACCGCGTCCAGGGTCGAGCTCGGCGAGATGTAGCCGCCATAGGGCTGGGCCAGCCGGTTGTCCTGCGGCGGGGGCAGCACCTCCACCGGGTCGGGCCACGGCGCGGCGACGACGACCGTCGTGACCGGCGCGGTACTCAGCCCGGTGGGGTCGTTGGCGACCCGGACCTCCATGTTGCCGGTAGTGGCGTTGAAGTACGACAGCACGGTGCGCCCGTCGAGTTGGCGGATGCTCATCTCGCCCACCATGTCGTCCCACAGCGGGGCGGGCTCACCACCCCATCCGGTTCCCGTCCAGCCCTGCCAGGTCGCTCGGTCGGTGAAGGTCTGCGGACTGGCGCGGTAGAGCACCACCGGACCGCTGCGGTCGAAGTTGTTGGCCACGATGTAGACGAAGCCGCGTTCGGAATCGGCCGTGGGGATCGGGTCGTAGTAGCCGCTGATCTGGGTCTGGCGGCCCCGCGCATAGTCCGCGGGCCGTTCGGAGCCCGCGACTGTCGGCCAGTTCCCCTGGCCGGGAAGAGCTTTCACCAGCCTCGAGGCCTGCGGGCGCAGCTCCTCGGCGGTGGTCACCAGCATGTAGTTCTCGCGGTTGATCTCGATCACACCGGCCGGCAGCTGCGATACACCCGGCAGCGCCGGTTCGGCCAGCAGCGGAGTGGCCACGCCGGTCACCCCGTCATAGCGCACCCCGCCGGGGTCGTCGAGCGAATCACCCACCACGTGCAGCGCGATCGGCGAGTACCAGCCGCCGTAGCCCACCCCCTGGCCGGCGAAGCTGTCCCCGCAGACCTGCAGGATGCCGCTGGGGAACTCCATGAACTCGCACAGGTCCGTCGCGCCGATCCCGTAGTCGGCGGTCGGGGTTCCGGTCCCGGCGGCAGGCCCGATCCGCACGACCTGCCCCGGCAGCAGCGGCGGTGGCTCCACCGGAGTCGCCCCCGCCTCAGGTCCCGCCGAAATGGCATTCCAGCAGAGAAATGCCGAGAGCACCCCTGCTGGAATGCGATTTCGGCGCAAGGGTCGCGGGCTGGGTCAGAGCTGCGCGGCGAGCAGTTCGGCGATCTGGATGGTGTTCAGCGCCGCGCCCTTGCGCAGGTTGTCACCGGAGACGAACAGCGCCAGTCCGCGCCCGTCGGGGACGCCCGGGTCCTGGCGGATCCGGCCGACCAGGGAGTCGTCCACCCCGGCGGCGGCCAGCGGCGTCGGCACGTCCACCAGCGACACGCCCGCGGCGCCGGCGAGCAGCTCCTGCGCCCGCTGCACCGAGAGCGGTTCGGCGAACTCGACATTCATCGACAGCGAATGCCCGGTGTACACCGGGACCCGCACACAGGTGCCGGACACCGCGAGGTCCGGGATGCCCAGGATCTTGCGGGTCTCGTTGCGCAGCTTCTGGTCCTCGTCGGTCTCACCGGAGCCGTCGTCGACCAGCGCCCCGGCCAGCGGGACCACGTTGAACGCGATCGGCGCGACGTACTTGGCCGGCTCCGGGAAGTCCACCGCGGTGCCCTGGTGGACCAACTCGCGGCTCTTCTCGACCGTCGCGTCGACCTGACCGAAGAGCTCCTCCACCCCGGCCAGCCCGCTGCCGGAGACCGCCTGGTACGTCGAGGCGATCATCCGGACCAGCCCGGCCTCGTCGTGCAGCGGCTTGAGCACCGGCATGGCGGCCATGGTGGTGCAGTTCGGGTTCGCGATGATGCCTTTGGGCAGAGACCGGACCCGGTCGGCGACATCCCTGTCGAAGTTGACCTCGCTGACCACCAGCGGCACATCGGGGTCCTTGCGCCACGCCGAGGAGTTGTCGACCACCACCGCGCCCGCGGCGGCGAACCGCGGGGCCTGCACCCGCGACATGGTCGCCCCCGCGGAGAACAGCGCGATGTCCAGCCCGGCGGGGTCGGCGGTCTCGGAATCCTCGACCTCGATGAGGCGGCCGTCGAACTCCAGGGTCTTGCCGGCCGACCGCGCCGAGGCGAAGAACCGCACCTCGTCGGCCGGGAACTTCCGCTCTGCCAGCAGGGTCCGCATCACCTGGCCGACCTGGCCGGTCGCGCCGACCACACCTATCGACACCATGTCAGACGTCCCGTCGCTTCGCTCGCCCCATGTCAGACATCCCGTCGCTTCGCTCGCCCCATGCCTACCGCCCCGTCCCGGCGTAGACGACCGCCTCCTCGTCGCCGCCGAGCCCGAAGGCCTCGTGCAGCGCAGCGACGGCGCGGTCCAGCTCGGCATCCTTGATCAGCACCGAGATCCGGATCTCGGAGGTCGAGATCAGCTCGATGTTGATGCCGGCCTCGGCCAGCGCCTCACAGAAGGTGGCGGTGACCCCGGGGTGCGACCGCATGCCGGCACCGATCAGCGACACCTTGCCGATGTGGTCGTCGTAGAGCACCCGGGTGAACCCGATCTCGTCCTGCAGCGCCGTCAGCTTGGCCACCGCACCCGGTCCGCTCTCCCGGGAACAGGTGAACGTGACGTCGGTCTTGCCGTCCTCCACCTTGGAGATGTTCTGCAGCACCATGTCGATGTTGACGTCGGCGTCGGCGACCGCGCGGAACACCCGCGCCGCATAGCCCGGGATGTCGGGCAGCCCGACGACGGTCACCTTGGCCTCGCTGCGGTCGTGGGCGACTCCGGTCAGGATGGCGTCTTCCATGGGGATGTCCTCGATCGATCCTTTGACGATGGTGCCCGGCCTGTCGGTGTACGACGACCGGACGTGGATGGGCAGGTCGAAGCGGCGCGCGTACTCGACGCAGCGCAGCATCAGCACCTTGGCACCGGCGGCCGCCATCTCCAGCATCTCCTCGAAGGAGACGGTGTCCAGGCGGCGGGCGTCGGACACGATGCGCGGGTCGGCGGTGAAGACGCCGTCGACGTCGGTGTAGATCTCGCAGACGTCGGCCTTCAGCGCGGCTGCGACCGCCACCGCGGTGGTGTCGGATCCGCCGCGGCCGAGCGTGGTGACGTCGCGGGTGTCCTGGCTGACCCCCTGGAACCCGGCGACCAGCACGATCTGGCCGTCGTCGAGCGCGTCGCGCAGCCGGCTGGGGGTGACGTCGATGATCTTGGCGTTGCCGTGCGTGCCGGTGGTGATCACGCCGGCCTGTGAGCCGGTGAAGGAACGGGCCTGCGCACCGAGGGATTCGATCGCCATCGCCACCAGGGCGTTGGAGATGCGCTCGCCGGCGGTGAGCAGCATGTCCAGTTCACGGGCCGGCGGGGCCGGCGACACCTGCTTGGCGAGGTCGAGCAGCTCGTCGGTGGTGTCGCCCATCGCCGAGACGACCACGACAACGTCGTTGCCGGCCTTCTTCGTCTCGACGATGCGCTCGGCCACACGGCGGATGCGATCGGCGTCTGCGACCGAGGATCCGCCGTACTTCTGTACGACGAGCGCCACGAGAAAACCTTTCTGGGTTCGGGGGAGATCCCATAAAGGATAGAGGCTGCCCGCACCTGCTTTTCCACCACCGGTAGCGGCCGGTACCGTCGGTCCGGTGGCTGACGCACCCCCCGATCGGTTGGCCGACACCTCGGTTCAGGTCCATCCCGCCATCGCCGCCCGGTGGTCGCCGCGGGCCTTCGATCCGACCGCCGAACTGGGCGAAGAGGAGTTGGCCGCGCTGCTGGAGGCGGCCCGGTGGGCACCCACCTGGGGCAAGCGTCAACCCGTCCGTTTCGTGGTCGGCTCACGCGGAGACGAGGTGTTCGCCACACTTGCCGGCCTGCTTCGGCGAGGCAACAGCTACGCGCTGGCGGCCAGCGCGCTGATCCTGCTGTGCGCCGATGACGGCGAGGACGAGCGCACCCGGCGTTACGCCGCCGTGGACGCCGGAGCGGCGCTGGCCAACCTGTCTGTCGAGGCGGTGTCCCGGGGGCTGATCGTGCACCCGATGGCCGGCTTCGACACCGAGGGCGCCGCCCGGGCGTTCGGCCTGCCCGGCGAACTGCGTCCACTGATGGTGATCGCCGTCGGCCGACTCGGCGACTACGCGCAGGCCGCACCCGAGATCGTCGAGCGCGACAGCCAACCCCGCCGGCGATTGCCGCTGCGCGACATCGTGCTGAACTGGGCGCGGTAGCCACCCCGCACGCCGCCCGATCTGTCCACCCCGCTGGGTGGGCACTCACACTGCAGCAGGTTTCCCTCAGTGATACTGTGATTCACAACAAGAGACAAAGGGTGGTCGACATGCCGCAAGACCCCGCCACACTGGCGCAGTTGTGCACGCAATCGGGAACGAAATTCATCCTCGCACTGTTCGTCGACCTGCGCGGGAAACCCTGCGCCAAGCTGGTGCCGGTCGAGGCCGTCGACCTGCTCGAGACCGAGGGCGTCGGGTTCGCCGGCTACGCCGTCGGCGCCATGGGCCAGGAACCCAAGGACCCCGACCTGATGGCCCTGCCCGACCCGGCGTCGTTCACCCCGATCCCGTTCATCAAGGACGGCCTGGCGATCGTGCACTGCGACCCCCACGTCGACGGCAAGCCGTGGCCCTACGCCCCGCGGGTGATCCTCAAGTCGCTCATCGAGCAGTGCGCCGACGCCGGGTTCGAGCCCTGGGTCGGGGCCGAGGTCGAGTACTTCCTGCTGCGCCGCAACGACGACGGCAGCGTGTCGGTCGCCGACTCCGCCGACACCGCCGCCCAGCCGTGCTACGACGCACGCGGCGTCACCCGCATGTTCGAGCACCTGACCGCGGTGTCCACCGCGATGAACCAGCTCGGCTGGTCCAACTACGCCAACGACCACGAGGACGGCAACGGTCAGTTCGAGCAGAACTTCAAGTTCGCCGAGGCGCTGACCACCGCCGACCGGGTCATCACCCTGCGCTACCTGCTGTCGATGATCGCCGCGGAGCGCGGCATGATCGCGACCTTCATGCCCAAGCCGTTCGCCGACAAGACCGGCAGCGGCCTGCACCTGCACCTGTCACTGACCAGCGGCGGCAATCCGGTGTTCCCCACCGATGAGAACGACGCCCGCGGCCTGGGACTCTCCGAGACCGCCTACGGCTTCATCGGCGGCATCCTCGACCACGCCTGCGCGCTGCAGGCCGTCGTCGCGCCGACGGTCAACTCCTACAAGCGCACCGGCGCCACCTCCACCGCCTCCGGGGCATCCTGGGCGCCGCGGCTGCCCACCTACGGCGGCAACGACCGCACCCACTACATCCGGGTGCCCGACGCCGAGCGCATCGAACTGCGCGGCGGCGACGGCTCGGCCAACCCCTACCTCGCGATCGCCGCGGCGCTCGGCGCCGGCATCGACGGCGTCAAGCGCAGCACCGACCCGGGACCGGTCGGCGGCGGCAACGCCACCAAGGCACTGCCTCCGACGCTGCTGCACGCGGTCGACGAGTTCGAGGCCGACCCGGTGGTCACCGGGGTGCTCGACGCGGCCGGTGACGGGGTCGCCGGCTACTTCGCCAACGTCAAACGCGAGGAGTTTTTCTCCTACCACGGTGCGGTCAGCCCGTGGGAGATCGACTCCTACCTCACGGCGTTCTGAGGAGGGAGACAACACATGTGCGGGATCGTCGGGCTGCATCTGCGCAACCCTGAACTGCACCCCCAGCTCGGGGAGCTGCTCACCGGCATGCTGTGCGAGATGGGCGAGCGCGGCAGCGACTCGGCGGGGGTGGCCGTCTACGGCGATCCGACCTGGGCGCCGCCCGGACAGGGCTGCGTGTCGATCGCCGAGCTGCCCACCGGCTCGAGCGCGGACATCGGCGCGGTCACCGCGGCCGTCGCGGCCGAGCTGGGCACCGACGTCGGCGGTGTCGCGGTCGAGTCCAGCCACCTGCTGTCGTCGGCCGCCGACTCCGAGACCCTGCTCGCCGCGGTGCGCTCGGTCTATCCGAACGCGCTGATCGCGGGGTTCGGTGCCGACATGGCCGTCCTCAAGGGCGTCGGCCACCCGCGCACCCTCACCGACGGCTGGGGCCTGGCCAAGGCCCAGGGCTGGCAGGGCGTCGGGCACACCCGGATGGCCACCGAGTCGGCCGTGACCCCGGCAGGCTGCCACCCCTATGCGGTCGGCCCGAGCCAGTGCATGGTGCACAACGGGTCGTTCGCCAACCACGCCACCATCCGGCGCGAACTACGCTGCGCGGGAATCTCCTTCGACAGCGAGAACGACACCGAGGTCGGCGCCCGGTTCATCGCCAAGCAGCTTGCCGAGGGCCGCAACGTCGAAACCGCGCTGAAGGCGCTGTGCACCACATTCGACGGCTTCTACACACTGCTGGTGTCCAACCGGGACTCCTTCGCCGTGGTCCGCGACGCGATCGCCTGCAAACCCGCCGTGATCGCCGAGACCGACGACTGGGTCGCGATGGGCAGCGAATACCGGGCGCTGGCCGGCCTGCCCGGCGTCGGAGGAGCCCGCATCTGGGAGCCCGAACCGGAGGTCGTGTACGCATGGAGCAGATGACCGCGCCGGTGGCCACCAGCGCAACGCATTTCGACCTGCGCACCGCCGCGTTGCGTGAGGTCAACACGGCGCTGCACGCACCGGACCTGACCGGAGAGTTCGTCATCGAGCATCCCGCGGGCGCGCACAACGTCGCGGTCGGCCTCGACGCACCGGTGACGGTGACGGTCGAAGGCCACGTCGGCTACTACGCCGCGGGCATGAACCAGCGCGCCGACGTCGTCATCAACGGCAACGCCGGAACCGGCGTCGCGGAGAACATGATGAGCGGCTCGGTCCGGGTCACCGGAAATGCCTCGCAGTCCGCGGGTGCCACCGCGCACGGCGGCCTGCTGGTGGTCGACGGCAACGCCGCGGCCCGGTGCGGGATCTCGATGAAGGGCGTCGACATCGTCGTCGGCGGCGACGTCGGGCACATGAGCGCGTTCATGGCCCAGGCCGGTCGCCTGGTGGTGCGCGGCGACGCCGGCGAGGCGCTGGGCGACTCGATCTACGAGGCGCGGATCTACGTGCGCGGCGAGGTCGCCTCACTCGGGGCCGACTGCGTCGCCAAACCGATGGAGCCCGAACATCATCGCGAGCTCGGCGAACTGCTCAAGGCGGCCGGGTTCGGCGACGACGACACCGCGGCCTACACCCGCTACGGGTCGGCCCGTTCGCTCTACCACTTCCACGTCGAGAACACGAGTGCCTACTGAGATGACGCCTGAGAACCCCGACTCGCGTGCCCGGCTGGGACTGCGCGAATCCGCCACCTTCGACCGGACCACCATCGCGGCCATCCAGCGGGCCGCCGACACCGGCATCTACGACATCCGCGGCTGGGGCGCCAAACGCGCCCTCCCCCATTTCGACGACCTGCTGTTCCTGGGCGCGTCGATGTCGCGCTACCCGCTGGAGGGCTACCGCGAACGCTGCGCCACCGACGTCGTGCTCGGCGACCGGTTCGCCAAACACCCTCTACACCTGGACATCCCGGTCACCATCGCCGGGATGAGCTTCGGCGCGCTGTCCGGTCCGGCCAAGGAGGCGCTCGGACGCGGGGCCAGCGAGGTCGGCACCTCGACCACCACCGGTGACGGCGGGATGACCCCCGAGGAACGCGGGCAGAGCAAGCATCTCGTCTACCAGTACCTGCCGTCGCGGTACGGCATGAACCCCGACGACCTGCGCAAGGCCGACGCCATCGAGGTCGTGCTGGGCCAGGGCGCCAAGCCCGGCGGCGGCGGAATGCTGTTGGGCCAGAAGATCTCCGAGCGTGTCGCGGCGATGCGGACACTGCCCCAGGGCATCGATCAGCGTTCGGCGTGCCGGCACCCCGACTGGACCGGCCCCGACGATCTGACCATCAAGATCAACGAACTGCGCGAGATCACCGACTGGGAGAAGCCGATCTACGTCAAGGTCGGCGCCTCGCGCACCTACTACGACGTCAAACTCGCCGTGCACGCGGGCGCCGACGTCGTCGTCGTCGACGGCATGCAGGGCGGCACCGCGGCCACCCAGGAGGTGTTCATCGAACACGTCGGCATCCCGACACTGGCCGCGATCCCGCAGGCGGTACAGGCCCTGCAGGAACTCGGCGTGCACCGCACCGCCGCCAGCGGCGCACCGGACCGCAAGGGTGTGCAGCTCATCGTGTCCGGCGGCATCCGCAACGGCGCCGACGTCGCCAAGGCGCTGGCGCTGGGCGCCGACGCGGTCGCCATCGGCACCGCAGCGCTCATCGCCCTCGGCGACAACCACCCCCGCTACGCGGCCGACTACGAGAAGATCGGCAGCGCAGCGGGTTTCTACGACGACTACCAGGACGGCAACGACCCGGCCGGGATCAGCACCCAGGACCCCGAACTGGCCGCCCGGCTGGACCCGGTGGCCGGCGGACACCGGCTGGCCAACTACCTGCGGGTGCTGACCATGGAGGCCCAGACCATCGCCCGGGCCTGCGGCAAGGCCCACGTCTGCCACCTCGAGCCCGACGACCTCGTCGCGGTCAACATCGAGGCCGCGGCGATGGCCCGGGTTCCGCTGGCCGGCACTGACTGGATTCCCGGCCGGAACGGCCTGTGAGCGACACCGCCGACGTCGTCATCATCGGCGGCGGAATCGAAGGGTGCGCCGCGGCATGGGCGTTGAGCCGGCGCGGCGTCACCGACGTCGTGGTCGCCGAACGCAGCACCGTCGGCTCCGGGATGACCGGCAAGTCCTCCGGTGTGGTGCGCTGCCACTACGGAGTCAGTTCGCTGGCCGCGATGGCCGCCACCGGCCTGGAGGTCTTCGAGAACCCTCAGGCCTTTCTGGGCGATCAGGCGACTGACATCGGTTTCCGCCAGACCGGGTATGTCGTCGGGGTCGGCGAACCCAATGTGGACTCGCTGCGCAAGAGCCTGGCCGCGCAGCGCCGGGTCGGCGTCGACACCGAGGAGATCGACCGCACCGAGGTGGCCCGGCTGTGGCCGTACGCCGACCTGAGCCCGTTCGCCGCGTTCGGCTGGGAGGCCCGCGGCGGCTACGGCGACGCCTACCAGACCGCGCAGGCGTTCTCGACGTCGGCGCGGGCGGCCGGGGTGCGGGTCCGGCAGGGCACCCCGGTCAGTGGCCTGCTGGTCGACGGCGAGCGGGTCACCGGTGTCCGGCTGGCCGACGGCGGCGAGATCTCGGCCGGCACCGTGGTCGTCGCCACCGGGGTGTGGACGCAGCCGTTCCTGGCGCCGTACGGCCTCGAGGTCCCCATCACCGTCGCGCGTGAACAGATCGTCATGATCGACCCGGGCATCGGCAGTGCGGTCGTCGGCCGGCTCCCGGTGTTCTCCGACCTGGTGTCGCTGCAGTACGTGCGCCCCGAGGTCGGCGGCGAGATCCTGTTCGGCAACAGCGACCTCGCCGAGCTGGAGCAGGCCGACCCGGACAGCTACCTCAACCGGGCCACCGAGGCGTTCGTCGACGTCACCGTCGACAAGGTCGGCACCCGGTTCCCCGGCTTCACCGACGCCGCCATCTCGAGCAGTTACGCCGGCTGCTACGACGTCACCCCCGACTTCAACCCGGTCATCTCCGTCGCGCCGCTCGACGGGTTGGTGGTCGCCGCGGGCTTCAGCGGTCACGGGTTCAAGATCGCCCCGGCGGTCGGCCGGCTGGTCGCTGACCTCGTCGTCGACGGCCGCAGCACCGATCCGCGCATCCCCGAATCGGACTTCCGGTTCTCCCGGTTCGCCGAGGGCGACCCGCTCAAGACCCCCTACCCCTACGTCGGCGCAGGAGAAATGCGCTAGACAGGAGTCTTGTGGCCCCGCCTGACCCTCACGCCGACGATCACGTCCCGCTGCTGCGCGCAGAATCCGATTCGTTGCTCCGCAACAGATCCGGCACCGCCCGCGACCGCAACCCCGCCGAACCCGTCGAAGAACTCGAGATCGAGTCGGCGATCGGGCACAACGTGCGCCAACTGCGGCTGCAGCAGGGTCTGACGGTGGCCGAGACGGCGGCCCGGGTCGGCATCTCCAAGGCGATGATGAGCAAGATCGAGAACGCGCAGACCTCGTGCAGCCTGTCCACCCTCGCCCTGCTCGCCAAGGGCTTCGACGTGCCGGTGACCAGCCTGTTCCGCGGCGCCGACGTCGAGCGGCCGGCCGCGTTCACCAAGTCGGGCGCCGGAGCGCGCATCGTGCGCGAAGGCACCCGGGAAGGCCATGACTACCAGCTGCTGGGCTCGCTGCGCGGCGAGCACAAACGGCTGGAATGCCTGCACGTCACGCTGTCGGAGAAGAGCCAGACCTACCCGCTGTTCCAGCACCCGGGCACCGAGTTCATCTACATGCTCGAAGGGGTCATGGACTACAGCCACAGCCGCACGGTGTACCGGCTGCATCCCGGTGATTCGCTGCAGCTCGACGGTGAGGGCGCGCACGGGCCCGTCGACCTCGTCGAGGTGCCGATCCGGTTCCTGTCGGTGATCGCGTTCCCCGACTCCCAGGTGTGACCAGCAGGCCGCCGGGCGGGTTTGGGCATCCGCACCAACCAGGGGTAGTCTTTCACGCGTGCAGCGGGTGCTCCTTCTCGGACGCCGCGACGGGGTCTGATCAGACCGGCTTCCCGTCGCGGGTGTTTGGTGATGCGCCGGTCGAAGTCCCCCAGACCCCCTGAGAGCGCAGATCATGACCGAGAACGTCAACCCGGCCAATTTCAACTCCGCTGACGCGTTCGCGTCGGTACGCACCATCAGCACCCCCGCCGGTGCTCCCCACCCCGGCCAGCCCGCCTGGAACACCCAGCGCGCCTCGGCGATGCCGGTGAACCGCTACCGCAGCTTCGACGAAGAGGTCGAGCCCATCCGGCTGCCCGACCGCACCTGGCCCGACAAGGCCATCGCCACCGCACCGATGTGGTGCGCGGTGGACCTGCGCGACGGCAACCAGGCGCTGATCGACCCGATGAGCCCGGCCCGCAAGCGCCGCATGTTCGACCTGCTGGTGCGGATGGGTTACAAGGAGATCGAGGTCGGCTTCCCGTCGGCCAGCCAGACCGACTTCGACTTCGTCCGCGAGATTATCGCCGACGGTGCGATCCCCGACGACGTGACGATCCAGGTGCTCACCCAGTGCCGGCCCGAACTGGTCGCACGCACCTTCGCCGCCTGCGAGGGCGCGCCCCGCGCGATCGTGCACTTCTACAACTCGACGTCGATCCTGCAGCGCCGGGTGGTGTTCCGGGCCGACCGCGACGAGGTGAAGAAGATCGCCACCGAGGGCGCCCGGATGTGCGTCGAGGAGGCCAAGAAGTACCCCGACACCAAGTGGCGTTTCGAGTACTCCCCGGAGTCCTACACCGGCACCGAGCTGGAGTACGCCGTCGACGTGTGCAACGCGGTGGCCGAGATCATCGCGCCCACCCCGGAGTGGCCGCTGATCGTCAACCTGCCCGCCACCGTCGAGATGGCCACCCCCAACGTCTACGCCGATTCGATCGAGTGGATGAACCGGCACCTGGCACCGCGCGACTCGATCATCTTGAGCCTGCACCCGCACAACGACCGCGGCACCGCCGTGGCCGCCGCCGAACTGGGCTACGCCGCAGGCGCCGACCGCATCGAGGGCTGCCTGTTCGGAAACGGTGAGCGCACCGGCAACGTGTGTCTGGTGACGCTGGGGCTGAACCTGTTCAGCCGCGGGGTGGATCCGCAGATCGACTTCTCCAACATCGACGAGATCCGCCGCACCGTCGAGTACTGCAACCAGCTCGGCGTCCACGAACGCCACCCCTACGGCGGCGACCTGGTCTACACCGCGTTCTCGGGCAGCCATCAGGACGCCATCAACAAGGGCCTGGACGCGATGAAGGTCTCCGCCGACGAGCAGGACTCCGATGTCGAGGACATCCTGTGGCAGGTTCCGTACCTGCCGATCGACCCGAAGGACGTCGGACGCACCTACGAGGCCGTCATCCGGGTCAACTCGCAGTCCGGCAAGGGCGGCGTCGCCTACATCATGAAGGCCGATCACGGGCTGGCGCTGCCCCGGCGGCTGCAGATCGAGTTCAGCCGCGCGATCCAAAGGATCGCAGAAGGCCCAGGCGGGGAGGGCGGCGAGGTGTCGCCGAAGGTGATGTGGGACGCCTTCCGCGAGGAGTACCTGGCGCCGATCACGCCGCTGGAGCGGATCAAGCAGCGGGTGGACGCCGCGGAGGTCGACGGCGGCACCGACACCGTCAGCGCGGTGGTCAAGATCGACGGTGTCGAACGCGAGATCGTCGGCGCCGGCAACGGCCCGCTGGCCGCGTTCTGCGACGCGCTCGGAGCCGTCGGCTTCGACATCAACGTGCTGGACTACTCCGAGCATGCGATGTCCTCGGGCGAGGAAGCCCAGGCCGCCGCCTACGTCGAGGCCTCGATCGGTGGCCGGACGGTGTGGGGTGTGGGCATCGCGACCTCCATCACCACCGCATCGCTGCGGGCCGTCGTGTCCGCAGTCAACCGCGCCGCGCGGCTCGCCCAGGGCTGAGCCGACCCGGCGCCGGTGAGCACCTCCGTTCTGCCGCTGGCGCGTGCCCACTGGCTGTTCCAGCTGGCCGGCGCCAGCGTCGGGGTGACGGCCGCGTTGTTGCTCCTCGGCGCCGCGGCGGCCGGCCTGGCCGACCCGCTCTATCTGCTGTTGGCGGTGGCGGGGCTGGCGATGTTCGGCATGGTGTTCGTGGCCACCGTCCGCGCGCTGGCCACCGACGGGCTGCGGCTGCGTGACGACGGCTTCGGCTACAGCGGACGCGACTACCGGTGGTCGGACATCGCCGAGTTCACCCCGGTCGGGTTCTTCGGAAAGTCGCATGTCCGGATCGTCTTCCGGCCCGGCGCCGACCTGGACGGCGAGGTGCGGCTGGCGCAGGCCTGCGGCCGGTTCGGCTTCTATCACCCCGCCGCGCACCTCCCGGTCAAGGGCTTCGCCACCGGCGGCCGATCGTTGGCGGCGGTGCTCAATGACCGGTTGAGGGCCGGTTGAACAGCCGATGACGCCGATCACAACGTCGTCACAACCGTTGCGGTGCGATTGCGGCGGGCCCCCCGGGGCGTGTTTAACTGGCGCCTGCGCAAACAGCGTCACCGCCGGTTAAGGAGCAGCCGTCATGTGGAATACCTTCTGGGATTTCCTGTGGACCACCATCGTCATCTTCGCGTTCATCGCGTACCTGATGATCTTGTTCAACATCCTGATCGACATGTTCTGGCGCGACCACAAGACATCGGGCTGGATCAAGGCGATCTGGGTGATCTTCCTGATCCTGTTGCCCTACCTGACGGCGCTGGTGTACCTGATCGCCCGCGGCAAGGGCATGGCCGAACGGGCGCGCGAGCAGGCCATGCAGGCCAAGCAGGACACCGACGAATACATCAAGCAGGCCGCCGGCAGGTCCCCGGCCCAGGAGATCGCCGACGCCAAGAACCTGTTGGAGACCGGCACCATCACGCAGGCCGAGTTCGACGCGCTGAAGGCCAAGGCGCTGGGCTGAGGCCGCTCAGAAGAGCGTGAACTGGTCGTCGGCGGTGGTGGTGTCGGTGAACGGCTCGATGCCGGCACCACCGACCACCGCGTCCAGTAACCCCATGAAGTCGGTGCTGGCGACCAGCGGCACCCCGAGCCCGCTGGCCTGATAGCCCTTGCCCTGCCCGGGTGCGGTGTCATCGCAGACGATCAGCGAGGTGTGGGCGTCGACCACCTCGGTGTAGGCCAGCCCGGCGTGCAGGATGCGCTCGATGAGTTCCTCGTGCGTTCGGCCGACCACGCCGGCCAGGCCGACACGCATGCCCTGCACCAGCGGGCGCTGCGGAACGAACCGGCCCGGGTTGGCGTACGGGCACGGTCGCCGCGCGGCCAGCACCTTCAACGGGTGCAGTTCATCGTGGGTGACCCGCCCGTTGGGCCAGGTCCGGCGCGTGACGGGGTGCACCGGCAGCCACACCTTGCGTTCCCCGGCCCGCACCAGCGCGGGTTTGAGGATCTGCGCGAGCACCATGGCGTCGTCGAGCGCGTCGTGCGGCCGCATCTGGCTGACCCCCCAGTGCGCGGCCACCGTCTCCAGCCGCAGGTTGGCCAGCCCCAGGTCGAGCCGGCGGGCCAGCTCGACGGTGCACATCACCGTCTCGGTGGGCAGTTCGACGTCCACCAGCTCTGCTTCGGCGGCTAGAAACGAGTAGTCGAACCCGACGTTGTGGGCGACCAGCGTGCGGCCGCGCAGCACCTCGACGAGGTCGGGTGCGATGTCGCCGAAGCTCGGTTGGCCCGCCAGCATCTCGGCGGTCAGGCCGTGGACATGCGTCGGGCCCGGGTCGACCCCGGGATCGAGCAGGCTGTACAGGCTCTTCTCGACGTTGCCGTCCTCGCTGAGGGCCAGCGCCGCCACACTGACGATGCGCGCCTGCCCGGGCCGGAACCCCGAGGTCTCGACGTCGACCACGGCCCAGCCGGAACGGGATTGACCGGCCGGTCTGCCCCAGTCACATCCGCCGGTTGAGCTCACATTTCGAGCATGGCACGCACCGCTGACATGCCCTGCGCCATCACCCCGCGTGTCGGGTGTTCTTCTAGACTCCCGGCATGATCACCCCACGCGGACGTGTCGCGCTGACGGCCGGCTCCGCCGCCCGCTGGGCGTCGCGGGTCACCGGTCGCGGGGCCGGCGCGATGATCGGCGGGCTGGTCGCGATGATCCTGGACCGCAGCATCCTCGGCCAGCTCGGCGCGGACCGCCGCACCGTGGTGATCACCGGCACGAACGGCAAATCCACCACCACCCGGATGACGGCGGCGGCGCTGGCCACCATGGGCGAGGTGGCCACCAACGCCGAGGGGGCCAACATGGACGCCGGGCTGGTCGCCGCGCTGGCCGCCGCCCCGACCGCCCCGCTCGCCGCGCTCGAGGTCGACGAGATGCACGTCCCGCACGTCTTGGATGCTGTGGACGCCGCGGTCATCATCATGCTCAACCTGTCCCGCGACCAACTCGACCGGGTCGGTGAGATCAACCACATCGAGCGCACGCTGCGGGCGGGCCTGGCCCGCCACCCGGGTGCGGTGGTGGTCGCCAACTGTGACGACGTCCTGATGACCTCGGCCGCCTACGACAGCCCGAACGTGGTGTGGGTCGCCGCCGGCGGCGGCTGGGCCGGTGACTCGGTGAGCTGCCCACGCTCGGGCGAGGTCATCGTGCGCGAACAGGCGCACTGGTACTCCACCGGCTGCGACTTCAAGCGGCCGACCCCGCAATGGTGGTTCGACGACACCCACATCCACGGGCCCGACGGACTGTCCCTGCCGATGCGGCTGACGCTGCCGGGAACGGTGAACCGCGGCAACGCCACCCAGGCGGTGGCCGCGGCGGTGGCCCTGGGCGCCGACCCCACCGCGGCGGTGACCGCGGTGTCGGCCGTCGACGAGGTCGCCGGCCGGTACCGGACCGTGCGCATCGGGACGCACACCGCGCGGATCCTGCTGGCCAAGAACCCGGCCGGCTGGCAGGAGGCGCTGTCCATGGTCGACCGCGATGCCGCCGGCGTGGTGATCGCGGTCAACGGACAGGTCCCCGACGGGGAGGACCTGTCCTGGCTGTGGGACGTGCGCTTCGAGCACTTCGATTCCACCGCGGTGGTGGCCGCCGGGGAGCGCGGCACCGACCTGGCCGTGCGGCTCGGCTACGCCGGAGTCGAACACACGCTGGTGCACGACACCGCGCGCGCCATCGAGTCCTGCCCGCCGGGGCACGTCGAAGTGCTGGCCAACTACACCGCATTCCTGCATCTCAACCGCGTTCTGGAACGGGCCCGATGAGCGATTCGACGGTACGGATCGGGCTGGTGCTGCCCGACGTGATGGGCACCTACGGCGACGGCGGCAACGCGCTGGTGCTGCGGCAACGGTTGCGCCAGCGCGGGATCGCCGCCGAGATCGTCGAGATCACCCTCGCCGATCCGGTGCCGGCCGAACTGGACCTCTACACTCTCGGCGGCGCCGAGGACTACGCGCAGCGGCTGGCCACCAAACACCTCATCCGCTATCCCGGCTTACAGCAGGCCATTTCACGCGGGGCACCGGTGCTGGCGATCTGTGCGGCGATCCAGGTGCTCGGCCACTGGTACGAGACGTCGGCGGGGGAACGGGTCGACGGGGTGGGGGTGCTGGACGTGACCACATCCCCGCAGCCCGAACGCACCATCGGCGAGGTCGCCGCGACACCGCTGATCGACGGTTTGACCGAACCCCTCACCGGATTCGAAAACCATCGGGGTGGAACGGTTCTCGGGACCAACGCGCGCCCGCTCGCCGCCGTGACCAAGGGAGCGGGCAACCGGGCCGGGGACGGGTTCGACGGCGCGGTGCAGGGCAGCATCGTGGCCACCTACCTGCACGGCTGCTGCCTGGCCCGCAATCCGGAGCTGGCTGATCACCTGCTGGCCACCGTGGTCGGCCCGCTGGCTCCGCTGGACCTGCCCGAGGTCACCCGATTGCGTGCCGAACGGCTGGCCGCACCACGCCGGGTCTAGTCGTCACGGCACCGCGATGCCGTGCTGGTAGGCGTAGACGATGGCCGCGGCACGGTCGCGCAGGCCGAGTTTGACGAAGATCCGGCCGATGTGGCTCTTGACGGTGACACCGGAGATGAACAGTTCCGCGGCGATCTCACCGTTGGAACGCCCCTTGGCGATCAGCGTCAGGACGTCGAGCTCGCGCGGCGTCAACTCCGCGACCGCCTCGGGAAGCGGCTGCTGGGCGGCGGTGCGGTAGGTGCTCAGCACCCGGGAGGTGATCGACGGGTCGAGGTATCCGTCGCCGCGGGCCACCGCGTGGACCGCCCGGATCAGCTCCTCGGCAGGCGAGTCCTTCAGCACGAAACCCGCTGCGCCGGCCCGCAACACACCCGACAACAGCTCCTCGTCGCTGAATGTGGTCAGTGCCAGCACCGGCGGTCCGGCCCCGGCGGTGAGCAGGCGGGTCGCCTCGATTCCGTTGACGCGTTTCATCCTCAGATCCATCACCACGACATCAGGGTCGAGTGTAGCGACCGCCTCGGGTACCTCGTCGCCGTCGGAGCACTCTCCCACCACCTCGATACCGTCCCTGCGGCGCAGGATCCGGCGCAGTCCCGAGCGCACCAGCTCCTGGTCGTCGACCAGCAGTGCGCTGACCATGTCGGTGGTCATCCGCCGCGCCCCCACCGCGGGCAGGGCTGCTGATCGGTGTCGAGCGGGATGTCGGCGCGCACGATCCACCGGTCGGCGACCGGGCCGGCCTGGATCGTGCCGCCGAGCAACTCGACCCGCTGCCGCATGCCACGCATTCCGCGGCCCTCCGCCCGAGGTGCGCCGACCACCGCGGGCAGCCGGCTGGTCACGGTCAGGGTGGCCGTCGCAGCCGGACCCGGGGTGACGACCAGTGTCATCTCCGAATCGGCGTCCGAGGCGTGCTTGGCGATGTTGGCCAGCGACTCCTGGGCTATGCGGTACAGCGCCAGCCCGGCCGCCGCGGAGATGCGGTCCTGACCGCCGCTGGTCTGCAGCGAGACGCGCAGCCCGGCGCGGACGAAGTCGTCGACCAGGTCGGGCAGGTCACCCACCCCCGGCTCGGGCGCCGTCTTGGCGACCGCGTCGTCGAGCAGGCCCACGGTGCTGCGGATGTCGGCCATCGCCTGACGTCCCAGCCGCTCGGCCTCCTCCAGCGCGTCCACCGCCTCGTCGATGTCGCGGTCTTCCTTCAGTCCGCGGCGCGCACCGGTGACATGCAGCAGGGTCACGCTCAGCGAGTGCGCGATCACATCGTGGACCTCGCGCGCGATACGGCGGCGTTCGTCGGCCGCCGCATGCTCGGCGAGCTGCTGCTGAGCTTGGCGCTGCTCGACGAGTAGCTGCTGCTGGATCCGCATCAGATAGCCGACCAGCCAGCCGATCCCGATGAAGCTCAGATACAGCGCCGGCGTCTCGACCCGGCCCAGCGCCGCCGCCCCCGCCAGCAGAGCCGCCGAAGACCCGGCGGCCAGCAGCCCGCCGCGTATCGAGGACATCGAACCGACCACCCCGGCCAGCATGCTCAGCAGCACGGGCGCGAAGTCACCCCGGATCGGCGTGGCGGTGGCGAACAGCAGGATCGCCGTGCACACCGTCCACGAGATCCACAGCGCGAACGCCTCGTAGGCCAGCACGTCGAAGATCACGAAGACGACCCACGGCAGGCACGCCACCGCGATCGCGGCAGCCGCGATCCACCATTGCGAAACCGGCCGCTGGGCGGCGGCGATCACCGCGACGACGACCAGCGCGATGTCGATGCTGACGATGAACGGCAAGGTGTAACCACCCGGCAGCTCATCGCTTCGGCGAAGCACGTGGCGCCGGAACCGGCGGTGCACCGCGCCCAGCATCGTGTCATCGTAGGTCGATCGACGCCGCGCCGACATCAGCCCGCGGTATGCAACGCTCTCCTACCGCAGTAGGAGGGCCGGTTCGGCCCCCGGCACGACGTTTTCGGCTGCCCGGCCTCATAGCGTCGAGGCATGACATGGTCACAGTTGCACGAGCGCATGGCATTCATGGCAGGCATGGTCGAGCGGGCGGCCACCGATCCCGAGGGCACGTTGGCTCTCGCCGCGGCGTCCCCGGATATCGGCCGGCTGTTCGGGGACGAAGAGGGGCTGCTGCTGGCGCTGCGGCACCGCTGGGTCACCATGCTGGCCGCCAAGCTGGATCAGGCCTCCTACGACGACGTGCCCGCCGATCAGGCGCGCGCCGACCTGGCCGCGGCCCACCCGGGACTGCGCGCGCTGCTCGAGGCGGCGGCCCGCCGGTCGGTGCGGGTGCGCTCGCTGGATCGCGGGGAACAGCGCATGGTCGACATCTACGCCGGTCCGCGTGCCGAAGACCAGACGGTGGCCTGATGGCGACGGCACAGGTGTGGTTCCGGTGGGCCGCCGCGCACGGCCTCCCACGGGGGGTGCTGACCGTCCGGGCGCGTCGCGGCGACCCGCTGGCCCAGCTACTGCTCGGCCGCGCCGACCGCGCCCAGCGGGTGGGTCTGATCGAGGACATCCGGGCGCGGGGACGGCTGGTGCGCACGCCGGCCGTCTGGGTCAGCGCCGACCACGAAGTCTGTCGGCAGATCCTGCGTAGCAACGATTTCGGCATCACCGATCCGAACGAGACCGCTCTGCCCGCCGGCCTGCTGGGCCTGGCGCGGCGCGCCGACCCGGGGTTGCCGAACCCGGTCGAGCCGCCGTCGATGCTGATGACCGATCCACCGCTGCACACCGAATTCCGCCGCCTGGTCGCGCGCAGCTTCACCCCCCGGTCGATCGCCACGCTGGAATCGCGGATCGACGACCTCACCACCGCGCTGCTCGACGAGCTGTCCGGACGCGACGTCGTCGACCTGGTGGCCGACTACGCGGCGCAACTTCCGGCCGCGGTGATCACCGAGATCCTCGGCGTCCCCGCAGCCGACCGGCAGCGCATCCTGAGTTGGGGAACCAGCGTGGCCCCACTTCTCGACATCGGTATCAGCTGGCCGGCCTACCGCGCCGCCATGGACGAGCTGCGCCACATCGACGACTACCTGGGCGCGCATTTCGCCCGGCTGCGCAGCGAAGGCGACGACGGCACACCGTTCAGCGCGATGGCGCTGGAGGGTGGCTTGTCCGCGCGCGAGCTCACCTCGAACGCCGCTCTGCTCGTCGGTGCCGGGGTCGAGACGACCGTCAATCTGATCGGCAACGGAATCGCCGCCCTGTTGGACCACCCAGGGCAGCTGGAGTTGCTGGCCGAGGACCCCGGACTGTGGCCGTCGGCGGTCGAGGAGATTCTCCGGTTCGCCAGCCCGGTCCAGATGACGGCCCGAAAAGCGCACTGCGACACAGAGATCACCGGGTTCGCCGTCCGCGAGGGCGAGGTGGTCGTGATGCTGCTGGGCGGGGCCAACCGGGATCCGGCTGTGTTCGACGAACCCGACCGGTTCGACATCACCCGGTCGAACGCCCGCGAGCACCTGGCGTTCGCCACCGGGATCCATGTGTGCCTCGGCGCCGCGCTGGCCCGCATCGAAGGCGCCACCGCGCTGCGCGGGCTCTTCGAGCGCTACCCCGACCTGTGCCTGGCCGGCGCGGCCCAGCCCCGCTCGCTGGTCAATCTGCACGGTTTTCGGTCGATGCCGGCGACCGTCAGGCCGCAGACAGCCGGACGAAGCTCCGCTGTTCGGTGACCTCAGGCCAGCGCGCGGCGACCGGCCAGCGCCCGGCCCAGGGTCAGCTCGTCGGCGAACTCCAGATCCCCACCCATCGGCAGGCCCGAGGCGATCCGGGTCACCGTCAGCCCCGGGATGTCGCGCAGCATCCGAACCAGGTAGGTCGCGGTGGCCTCGCCTTCGGTGTTCGGGTCGGTCGCGATGATCACCTCGGCGACCTCGACGTCGTCGACCCGCTCCCCGATCCTGTTCAACAGTTCCCGGATGCGCAGTTGGTCGGGCCCCACCCCGGACAACGGGTCCAGCGCGCCGCCGAGCACGTGGTAGCGGCCGCGGAACTCCCGGGTGCGCTCCACCGCCTGCACGTCCTTGGGCTCTTCGACGACGCACACCAGCGACGCGTCCCGGCGCGGATCACTGCAGATGCGGCAGCGCTCGTTGTCGCTGACGTTGCCGCACACCTCGCAGAACGTCACCCCGTCGCGGATCCTGCCGAGCACCGCGGTGAGCCGGTCGATGTCGGGCGGTTCGACCGACAGCAAATGGAACGCGATGCGCTGGGCGCTCTTGGGCCCGATGCCGGGCAGCTTGCCCAGCTCGTCGATCAGATCCTGGACGGGTCCTTCGAACATCTACGGTGCGGTCACATACCGGGCAGGCCGAGCCCGCCCATGCCACCGGCCAGCGGTCCCAGCCGGTCGTGGGCCAGGATGGTGACCTGCTTGGCGGCGTCGCCGATGGCGCCGACGATGAGGTCCTGCAGAGTCTCCGGATCGGACGGATCGATCACGGTCGGATCGATGGACACCGCCACCACCTCACCGCTGCCCCGCATCGTGACCTGGACCAATCCGCCCCCGGCCTGACCGTGTACCTCGGAGTTGGCGAGCGCTTCCTGAGCCTCCATCAACTGCTGCTGCACCTGCTGCGCCTGCGCGAGGAGGGCGGACATATCGGGTTGGCCGTCGGGCTGCATGGCTGAATCCTCTGTAGATATCGGTTCGGTGCGGGTTGATGTGCGGAATGTGTCGTCTCTGTCTCGACTTGGTTGCGCTCGCCCTGATGGGGCGCTTCGGCCTATCAGCCTAGTCGCCGTGCGGGCTACCGTGGCGCGGTGCACGTACCAGCAATCCTGCGTGTCGGCATCCGGACCGGGTCGGCTCTGGCCGTCGGGATACTCCTCGCGGCCACGACCATCACCGCGCCCGCCCATGCGGCACCCACGAACGTCGCCGGCATGATCGTCTTCCTGGACCCGGGCCACCAGGGCTCCAACGACCCCGCCGTGCTCAGCAGGCAGGTGCCCACCGGCCGCGGCGGCACCAAGGACTGCCAGACCAGCGGCAGCGCGACCGACGACGGGTACCCCGAACACACCTTCAACTGGGACACCACGCTGCGGATCCGGCAGGCGCTCACCGCGCTGGGCGTGCGCACGGCCATGTCCCGCGGCGACGACACCGGCCCGGGCCCGTGCGTGGACGAGCGGGCCGCACTGGCGAATGCGATCCAGCCGAACGCGATCGTGTCGATCCACGCCGACGGCGGACCGGCGACCGGCCGCGGCTTCCACGTGCTCTACGCGAACCCGCCGCTCAACGCCGCCCAGGCCGGCCCCGCGGTTCAGCTCGCCCGCACGATGCGCGACAACCTGGCCGGGTCGGGCATCCCGGCGTCGAACTACATCGGCTCCTCGGGTCTGAACCCGCGCTCGGACATCGCCGGGCTCAACCTGGCCCAGTATCCGTCGATCCTCGTCGAACTCGGGAACATGAAGAACCCGGCAGACTCGGCGCTGATGAAAACGCCCGAGGGAAGGCAGAAATACGCCGAGGCCGTGGTCCGCGGCATCGTCGCGTACCTGGCCGCCCAGCGCGGCTAGTCGTCCTCGACCGCTCCGGTGCCCTCGACACCGAGCGTGCCCTCCACCTCGCGCTTCAGGTTGCCCAGCACCTCGGCCTGGATCCTGCGCAGCCCGATCGGGGCGAAGATCCTCTCGAAGAACCCGCCGATGCCGCCGGCGCCCTTCCAGGACGTCTTGAGGGTGACCGACGAGCCCGGTCCCGCCGGCGCGACGGTCCAGTTGGTCACCATCGAGGAGTTCGCGTCCCTCTCGATGACGGTGCGGCCGGCGACGTCGACAGTGGCCTTCACCTGCCGCGACCGCGACTTGGTGGCCTGCAGCTTCCACTCCGCCACGGTGCCCGCGCCCTGCCCGCCCTCGAGGACCCGATAGCCGCTGTAGTGCGAGGAGAGGATCCGCGGACGCATCGCCTCGTAGTCGGCCACGGCCCCGAGCACCGTCGCCGGGTCGGCGTCGATCAAGTCCGTGCTGGTCGCGCTGACCTGTGCCATCAGTGAAAACTCCTTGTCCGGGCCCAGAGCGGTCGCATCGGTTGCCACCGCGGACTAGCGTATATGTGTGTCTGCCGCAGCGACCGACGCATGGGCTGCTCACGCCGAAGGTGTGCAGCGGCTGCTGGACAGCTATCGCGCCATCCCCGTTGACGCGACGGTGCGCCTCGCCAAGCCCACCTCCAACCTGTTCCGGGCCCGCGCCAAGGCGACCGCGCAGGGCCTGGACACCTCTGGTCTGACCGGTGTCATCGACGTCGACCCGCAGGCCCGCACCGCCGATGTCGCAGGCATGTGTACCTACGAGGATCTCGTCGCCGCGACGCTGCCCCACGGACTCTCGCCGCTGGTGGTCCCCCAGCTCAAGACCATCACCCTCGGCGGCGCCGTCACCGGGCTGGGCATCGAGTCCGCGTCGTTCCGCAACGGCCTGCCGCACGAATCCGTCCTCGAGATGGACATCCTCACCGGTTCGGGCGACGTGGTGCGCGCCTCGGCTGACGAGAACCCCGATCTATTCGCGGCTTTCCCGAATTCCTATGGAACCCTGGGTTATTCGGTGCGACTGAAGATCGAGCTGGAACCGGTCAAGCCGTTCGTCGCCCTGCGGCACCTGCGGTTCCGGTCACTCGACGCGCTGATCGAGGCGATGGACCGGATCATCGACACCGGCGGCCTCGACGGTCAACGGGTGGACTACCTCGACGGCGTCGTGTTCAGCGCCGACGAGAGCTACCTGTGCGTCGGGGTGCAGACCAGCACCCCGGGCCCGGTCAGCGATTACACCGGAAAGAACATCTACTACCGCTCCATCCAGCACGAGGACGGCGAGAAGCACGATCGGCTCACCATCCACGACTACCTGTGGCGTTGGGACACCGACTGGTTCTGGTGCTCACGCGCGTTCGGGGCGCAGAACCCCCGGATCCGCCGCTGGTGGCCGCGGCGCTTTCGGCGCAGCAGCTTCTACTGGAAGCTCATCGGCTACGACCAGCGCTTCGGCATCGCCGACCGGATCGAGAAACGAAACGGTCGGCCGCCCCGCGAACGGGTTGTCCAGGACGTCGAGGTGCCGATCGAACGCACCGCCGAATTCCTGCGCTGGTTCCTCGACACCGTACCGATCGAGCCGATCTGGTTGTGCCCGTTGCGGCTTCGCGATGATCGCAGCTGGCCCCTCTACCCGATCCGCCCGGACCACACCTACGTCAACGTCGGATTCTGGTCCTCGGTGCCTGTCGGCCCCGAGGACGGGTACACCAACAAGATGATCGAACGCGAAGTCAGCATGCTCGACGGGCACAAGTCGCTGTACTCGGATTCGTTCTACTCACCGGATGAGTTCTCCTCGCTCTACGGCGGCGAGATCTACCAGACGGTGAAGAAAGCCTATGACCCGGATTCACGGTTTCTCGACCTGTATGCGAAGGCGGTGCGAAGGCAATGACCACATTTCGGGATCACACCAGCCCCGATCACACCACGGGGACGAACCCGGCCGACCACCGGCTCACACTGGCCGAGATCCTCGAGATCTTCGCCGCGGGCAGGCTGCCGCTGAGGTTCACCGCCTACGACGGCAGCAGCGCCGGCCCACCCGACGCCCCGCTGGGCCTCGACCTGCGCACCCCGCGCGGCACCACCTACCTGGCCACCGCGCCCGGTGACCTGGGACTGGCACGCGCCTACGTCTCCGGTGACCTGGAACCGCACGGGGTACATCCGGGTGACCCGTACGAGCTGCTCACCGCACTGGTGCAGAAACTGGACTTCAAGCGACCCCCGGCCCGGGTGCTGGCCCAGATCATCCGCTCCATCGGTATCGAGCACCTGTGGCCGATCGCCCCGCCGCCGCAGGAGGCGTTGCCCCGCTGGCGGCGCATCGCCGAAGGGCTACGGCACAGCAGGACCCGCGACGCCGAGGCCATCCACCATCACTACGACGTGTCGAACACGTTCTACGAGTGGGTGCTGGGCCCGTCGATGACCTACACCTGCGCGTGCTATCCGCACCCCGATTCGACGCTGGAGGACGCGCAGGAGAACAAGTACCGCCTGGTGTTCGAGAAGCTGCGCCTCTCCCCCGGTGACCGGCTGCTGGATGTGGGCTGCGGCTGGGGCGGCATGGTGCGCTACGCGGCCCGGCACGGGGTCAAGGCCATCGGGGTGACGCTGTCGGCGCAGCAGGCGGAGTGGGCGCAGAAGGCGATCGCCGAGGAGGGCCTCGGCGATCTGGCCGAGGTGCGCCACAGCGACTACCGCGATGTGCGCGAAACGCAGTTCGACGCGGTGTCCTCGATCGGTCTCACCGAGCACATCGGGGTGGCCAACTACCCCACCTACTTCCGCTTCCTGCAGTCCAAACTGCGCACCGGCGGCTTGCTGCTCAACCACTGCATCACCCGGCACGACAACCGGCACGGACCGTCGGCCGGCGGGTTCATCGACCGCTACGTGTTCCCCGACGGCGAACTCACCGGTTCGGGACGCATCATCACCGAACTGCAGGATGTCGGCATGGAGGTGGCGCACGAGGAGAACCTGCGCCACCACTACGCGATGACGCTGCGGGACTGGTGCGCCAACCTCGTCGAGCACTGGGACGAAGCCGTCGCCGAGGTCGGCCTGGCCACGGCCAAGGTCTGGGGGCTGTACATGGCCGGATCCCGGGTCGGCTTCGAACAGAACGCGATCCAGCTGCACCAGGTGCTGGCGGTCAAACTCGACACCAACGGCAACGACGGCGGGTTGCCGCTGCGGCCGTGGTGGACGGCCTAGGTGGGGGTGCGACGATGATCCGTTTCCTGTTACGCATCGCGGTGTTCCTGGGGTCCGCGGCGATCGGCCTGCTGGCCGCTTGGCTGCTGGTGCCGGGTGTGGGGATATCCCCGCTGGGCTTCATCGCCGCGGTGGTGATCTTCACGGTGGCCCAGGCGCTCCTGTCGCCGCTGTTCCTCAAGATGGCGACCAAGTACGCGTCGGCACTGCTCGGCGGCATCGGGGTGGTGTCCACCTTCGTCGCACTGCTGCTGGCGTCGTTGTTGTCGAACGGGCTGACCATCGACGGCATCGGATCCTGGATCGGGGCCACGGTGGTGGTCTGGCTGGTGACCGCGGTGGCGACGGTGGTGCTGCCGAAGTTCTTGTTGCGCGACGACCAGAACGCCGAGAAGTCCTAGCGGCTACCTGTTCTCGGCGCCGTCGATCCGCCGGGCACCCAGTTCGTTCTGCAGCAACTCCAACGCGGCTTCCTCCGGATCGCGGCGCGGGACGTGCGGGTCGGCGTTGCCGGCTTCGGCCAGCATGCTCTCTTCGTCGTCGGAATCGTCACGCGCCGGCGCCGGCGCCTGCGCCGGTTCGGCCGGCTGACGGGGCGGGTC
>NZ_JBSWXU010000043.1:0-35445 GCF_056160785.1 Mycobacterium sp. ABE4_509
CTGCTGGCCGGCGCGGCCGCCGTCACCTACGTCGCCCCCGGCCGGCCCGCCGACGGCACCGACCCCGACTGGGACGACCGCGTCGCCGCGCACCGGGATCGCCGCCCCGCGCACTGGCACACGGTCGAGACCGCCGACGTCGGCGCCGCACTTGCCGCCGCGGACGGGGCGGTCCTCGTCGACTGCCTCAGCACCTGGCTGGTCGCCGTGCTCGACGAGGCGCACCTCTGGGCCGCCGACTCGGGCGACGTGCACGCAGTGGTTGCGGCCCGCCTCGACGCGCTGTGCGGTGCACTCGGCTCGGTCGGCGAGGTGGTGCTGGTGACCAACGAAGTCGGTCTGGGCGTGGTGCCCGCCCACCGCTCCGGGGTGTTGTTCCGGGATCTGCTGGGCACCGTCAACCAACGGGTCGCCGAGCTGTGCGACGAGGTGCATCTGGTCATCGCCGGGCGGGTCCTGAAGCTGTAGGTCACCGCGGCCGGTAGCGCTCCCGGTGCAGCACGCCGTCCAGCGAGGCCCGGGCCCGCCAGCCGAACCGCTCCAGGTCGGGAGTGTCCGGCAGGTCGGCGACGGGACCGACGCACAGCCAGGCGACCGGTCGCACCCGCCCGGGCAACCCGACCAGCGACCTCAGGAAGTCCTCGCGGTAGAAGGACACCCAGCCCACCCCGAGCCCCTCGGCCGTCGCGGCCAGCCAGAGGTTCTGGATCGCGCAGACCACCGAGTACAGACCGGCGTCCGGGATGGCGTGGCGGCCCAGGACCGAGGGCCCGCCACGGGTCGGGTCGTAGCCGACGACGATGCCGAGGCCGGATTCGCAGATCCCCTCGATCTTGATCCGGGAGAACACCTCGGCGCGGTCCCCGGACAGCTCCGCGGCGAACACGTCACGCTCGGCGGTCACATGATCGCGAAACGCCCGCAGCGTCTGCGGCGCGCGGACCAGCACGAAGTCCCAGGGCTGGGACATGCCGACCGACGGCGCGGCATGGGCGGCCAGCAGCACCCGCTCGAGCACCTCGTCGGCGACCGGTTCGCCGGTGAACTCCCGGCGGGTGTCGCGGCGCCGGTGGATGACGTCGTAGAGCGAGTCGTAGGCGTGCGCCGCGGCGTGGCCGGGGTGACCGCTGGGGGTCACCGGGCGCCTCGGCTCTTCGTCGTGCGGTCCCGCGCCGGGTCGTACAGATGGCTCTGCCCGGCCTGCGGATCGGGACGACCCGACAGCGCCCGGCCGACCAGCACCACCGCCGCCTGCCGCAACCCGGCGGCCTCGACCGCATCGGCGATGTCGCCGACGGTGCCGTGCAGCACCTGCTCGGCCGGCTGGGAGGCCCGGTAGACGACGACGACCGGACAATCCGGGCCGTACTCGCCGGCCAGCTCGGCCATCAGCTCGCGCACCCGGGTGACGGCCAGGTGCAGCACCAGCGTCGCCCGCGTCGCGGCGAACGCCGACAACGACTCGGTGGCCGGCATCGCGGTCGAGCGCTGCTGGGTACGGGTGAGCACCACCGACTGGGTCACCAGCGGGACGGTCAGTTCGCGGCCCACCCGGGCCGCCGCTGCCGCGTAGGCCGGCACCCCCGGCGTCAGCGCCCACGGAACCCCGGCCGCGTCGAGCCGCCGGGTCTGCTCGGACACCGCCGAGTACAGCGACGGGTCGCCCGACACCAGCCGGACCACCCGGTGCCCGGATCGGTGGGCATCGAGGAGCCGCGACACGATCTGATCGAGATCGAGATCGGCTGTGTCGACCAGCTCCGCCGACCCCGAGCAGTGTCCGAGCACCTCGGCGTCGAGGTAGCTGCCCGGGTACAGCACCACGTCGGCCTCGCCGAGCATGCGGGTGGCGCGCACGGTGAGCAGGTCGGCCGCGCCGGGCCCGGCGCCCACGAACTGCACGGGCCTGCGATCGTCATTCATCGACCGAGAGTCTAGGGGCCCGCCCCCGGCCCCCGGCCGGCCTCAGGCGGTACTCAGTGCGGGGGGATTCGTCGCCGCCGGGTCGGGGTTGGTGATCGGCAGCCCCATGAACCGGCGGGCGTTGTCGCCCATGAAGTCGTAGGTCCGGCGCACGTCCATGCCTTCGGCGTACTTCCAGAACCCCCTGGGCTCGGCCAGGCCCTCGGGATGGGGATAGTCCGAACCGAACAGCACCTTGTCCCAGCCGACGGTGTTGACGACGTCGGAGACGCAGCCCTCCCAGAACGGGCTGACCCAGATGTTGCGCCGGAACACGTCGAGCGGATGTTCGGGAAAGTTCTGCGGCATCTTCTTGGCCAGTTCGTCGAAGTCGTTGAACAGCGGGAAGATCCAGCTGCTGCCGTTCTCCACGCTGGCGATGCGCAGCTTCGGGAACCGGGTCAGCGTGCCGTGACAGATCAGGCTGGTGATCATGTCGGCGATCTCGCGGTGGCCCAGCACCATCCACCGGAATGCGCTCATCGCCATGAAGTTCTGGGTGTGCGGCGGTTCCCACTTGTTGACGTAGTCGTCCAGCGGGGGGTAGCTGGCGTGCAGCACGATCGGGAGGCCCGCGGCCTCGACGTCACGCCAGAACGGATCGAATTCGGGCAGTGCCGGGGAGCGCCAGCCGCGCAGTCCGTTGACCGGACCGGGCTTGATCAGGGCTACCTTGGCGCCGTTCGCCAGGATGTACTCGAGTTCCCGCTGCGCGGCGCCGACCTCGGACAGGTTGATGATCGGGGTGGAGAACACCCGCCCCTGGTAGTCGAAGGTCCAGTGTTCGGCCATCCACTGGTTCAGCGCGTGGATGATCGCCAGCGTCAGTTCCGGGTCATCGGCCGACGAGTGCTCGATGAGGCTGGCCAGCGTGGGATAGTTCAGTGCCTCGCGCACGCCCTGGCGATCGAGTTCGGCGACCCGGGCCGCGGGGTCGCGGGTGGCGGCGGGGGCGGGGATCGCGGGACCCTGCATCTCGCGCAGGGTGAGCCCTTCGACGTTCTCGCCGGCGAAGAACTTCTCGTGCGCGCCCGGCGCGGCGACCTTCTCGAAGGTCGGATTGGGGATGAAGTCCGAGACCCGGCCGTTGATCACGATGCGGGTCTGCCTGCCGAACTGAGCGTATTGGACCGCGCGGGAATACCGTTGCGGGAGGTACTTCGTCAGCGCTTCCGCGGTCTCGTACATGTGCTGGTCGGCATCGAAAACCGGCGCGTCCCGAAACTGCTCGGTGGCCTGGGTCATGGCTTCCCTCCCGGTGCTGCCTCGATAGTTCGAGTAAGCATACTGTAATGCCAACGGTATGCCCATGGGCACCGGTCCGGTCGGGGGTCAGGCCCGGGCGACCTGATTGCGCCCCCGCCGTTTCGCCAGGTAGAGCGCTTTGTCTGCGCGGGCGAGGGCTTCGGAGAGCGGTTCGGGGAAGTGGTAGGCGGTGTAGCCGACCGAGCAGGTCTGATCGGCCGGCACGCTGCGGCGGACGCGGGCCAGGATCTGCTGGGCCTGTTCGAGGGTGGTCTGCGGCAGCGCGATGATGAACTCCTCGCCGCCCCACCGGGCGAAGACGTCGGTGTGCCGCAACGACGCGCTGGCCACCGTCGCGAACGTGTGCAGCAGGACATCGCCGGCATCGTGGCCGTGGGTGTCGTTGTAGAGCTTGAAGTGGTCGAGGTCGACGACGGCGACGGTCAGCAGGCAGCCGGCACCGTCGATGTTGTCGAGGATCTCGCGCAGCCGGTCGTCCCACGCCCGGCGGTTCAGCAGCCCGGTCAGCGGATCGGTGGACGCCGAGTGCTTCAGCTCGGCGTAGGACTTCGCCAGGGCCGTCATGTCGCGGAACTCGAACTGCACGGTCCGCAGACCGGGTTGATCGACGGCGCGGGCGCTGAGCTCGACGGTGCCGATCTCCCCGTCCAGCCGCTTGAGCTGCGCGCGGTGCGCGCGCAACTCGAGCTTGCCGGCCAGGATGTCGCGGATCATGGACACCGCGCCGGCGGCGTCTCCGGAGGGAACGAACCTCGACATGTGCTGGGACTGGACGTCGGCGATGTCGTTGGACCCGCACAGCAGCGCGGCCTCGGTGTTGGCGAACACGATGACGCCGTCGGCGTCGACCATCGTCACCGCGATCGGGGACTGCTCGACCAGGGTTCGCCAGCGCTGCTCGGCGTCGGCGTACTGGGTGCGCGCCGCGGCCAGTTCGCTGACATCGGTGGACACCCCGCCGATGCCGATCACCTCGCCGTTGTCGTCGATCAGCGGGAACTTGGTGGACCGGTAGGTGTGCGCCGACCCGTCCGGGTGGACGACGTCTTCGCTGAACACCTGCCACTCGCGCGTCTCCCTGATGCGGGCGTCGTTGCGCCGGTACCCCTCGGCGGTCTCGGTGTCGAACAGGTCGTAGTCGGTCAGCCCGATCAGCGAGGCATGCGCCGGGGCGATCCGGTCCAGCGCCGTGTTGCTCATCACGAAGCGGCCCTCGACGTCCTTGGCGTAGATCAGCACGTCGGTGTGCTCGAGGATGCCGTTGAAGACGCGTTGCTGCTCGCGCAGCGCCGTGTCGGCGACCAGCCGGGCGCGTGCTTCGGCGGCGAACCGGCGCGCCTGGCGGCGCAGCTCCAGCTGACCGACGACCTGGCGGGCCAGCGCGGCCAGGTGCCGGCGCTGCTGCTCGGAGAGGGCCTGCGGCTCCGGACCGAACACGCACAGGGTGCCCACGACGTTCCCGTCGGCCAGCACCAGCGGGGCCCCGGCGTAGAACCGGACGAAGGGCTCGCCGAGCACCATCGGGTGGTCGGCGAATCGCTGGTCCACACTGGCGTCCGGCACCTCCAGGACCGACGGGTCGCGGTGCTGGGCGCGTTCGCAGAACGCCAGGTCACGCGCTGTTTCGGTGAGGTCGAAGCCGTGGCGGGACTTGAACCATTGGCGGTTGGAGTCGACCAGGCTGACGGCCGACATCGGGGCGCCGCACAGGTGGGCGGCGAGTTCGGTCAGGTCGTCGTAGGCCGACTCCGGCGGGGTGTCGAGGATCTTGAACGAGTCGAGCGCCAGCAGTCGATCGGCCTCGGTAGCGACCGAGCAAACGTCGACATCCTGCGTGGGCAGGGTCAAGGCATCATCAGGCGAACAACTTTGAATACGATCTACCCCCGTGCCGAGATCGGACTTCGGGGTGGATATTACGTCAGCGTCAGCAGTTAGTACACACTAACTAGTACACAGCCTATGTCAGTCGCGTGGCCGGCTCGTGGTCCCGCGCACGACCAGCTCGGGTTCCAGCACGACGTCATGGGTTCGGGGGGCGCCGTCGGCGAGCATCTGCACGGCTAGCTCGACGGCACGCCGGGCGATGTCGGGGGCGTCCTGGTGGATGGTCGTCAGGTCGATGCGCGGGTTGTCCGAGAGCCGGGAGTCGTCGTAGCCGATCAGGGACACGTCGCCGGGGATGTCGACGCCCGCCCGGGTGAACACGTCGAGAATGCCCAGCGCGCACCGGTCGTTGCCGGCGAGTACTGCGGTGGGCAGGGTGGCGGCGTCGAGCATCGTGCGCGCGGCGGCGGCGCCGGCGTCTTCGTTGTGGGCGCCGGGGATCACCGCGACCTCGTCGGCCAATCCGTGCGCCCGCATCGCGGCCCGGTAGGCGCGGGCCCGGTCGGCCGATCCGGGGTCGGTGCCCCCGTCGACGTGGTGCACGGTGCGGTGGCCGAGCCCGACCAGATAGTCGACCGCCTGCCGGATCCCTTTCGCGTCGTCGGTGCGGACCGTGGCCAGGGGGGTGTCGGGGCTGGGCTCGGGCAACCGACGGCCGGCCACGACCACCGGCACCCGGGCGGCCAGTTCGGTGAAGAACGCCGGAGTCTCGCTGGGGCCGAGCAGGATCAGCGCCCCGCATCGGTGGCTGAGCAGGGAGTCGACCACGGTGGCCTCGGTGCGGTCGGGCAGGTTGGCCGACAGCAGGACCTCGTACCCGAGATGTTCGGCGGCCGGGTAGATGTGGGTGACCATCTCGGCCTGGAACAGCTGACGGACGTCCATCATGACCCCGAGGGTGCGGCTGCGGCCCTGGGCGAGCAGGCGCGCGGCGGCGTCCGGCCGGTAGCCGATCTCCTCGGCGATCGCGAGCACTCGGCGGCGGGTGTCCTCGCTGGCGCCGGGCTTGCCGTCCAGGATGAACGACACCAGCGTCCGTGACACCCCGGCGCGCTGCGCGACGTCAGCCATGGTCGGGCGCCGGGCGCCGGTGACCGGGTGACGTGGCCGGGGTGAGCTCACAGTGGATTCCTCTCAAAAGTGACGGTTGACACATTCCGGGGGTCGGTTCATAGTAGACCTTACGCGCGTTACTAACGCGCGTTAGTCACCGAAGCGAGGTCCTGATGTCCGTTCAAGCACCGCCCACGCACTCGGGCCGATTCCTGACGAAACTCACCGTCATCGCCACCCTGGGTGGATTGCTCTTCGGCTACGACACCGGGGTCATCTCCGGCGCCCTGCTCTACATGAAGGACGATCTCGGGCTGTCCGCGTTCGGCGAGGCCACCGTCGTCAGTTCACTGCTGTTCCCGGGCGCGGCATTCGGCGCCCTGTTCGGCGGCCGCGTCGCCGACCGGATCGGGCGCAAACGCGCCCTGCTGGTCTGTGCGGGCCTGTTCCTGGTCGGAGCGCTGGGCTGCGCGATCGCGCCCAACGTCCAGATCATGGTCGCCGCGCGCATCATCCTCGGCCTGGGGGTCGGCGCCGCGGCGGTGACCTGCCCCCTCTACCTGGCCGAGATGGCGCCCGCCGACCGGCGCGGCCGCATGGTCACCATCAACGAGCTGATGATCGTGACCGGCCAGATGCTCGCCTTCGCCACCAACGCGCTGCTCGACCACCTCATCCAGGACCCGCACGTATGGCGCACCATGCTGGCGGTGGCGGCCATTCCGGCCATCGCCCTGCTGGTCGGCATGCTCGTGCTGCCGGACTCGCCGCGCTGGTACGCCCTCAAGGGCCGGCTGCCCGAAGCCCGGAACGTGCTGGCGCTGAGCAGGACACCGCGCGACGCCGAGGCCGAGTACGCGGTCGTCGTCGAGCACACCGGCCACATGCTCAAGACCACGCACACCCCGTTCTCGGTGGTCCGCGACGTCCCGTGGATCCGGCGCATCGTGCTCATCGGCTGCGGCCTGGCGATCGTGCAGCAGGCCACCGGCATCAACACCGTGAACTACTACGCCCCGACCATCCTGGAGCAGAGCGGCCTGGACGTGAGCGCGGCGCTGGTCGCGACGATCGCCGTCGGCGTCACGTCCGTGGTCACCACGATCATCGGCATCATTCTGCTCGGCTACATCGGGCGGCGCACCATGCTGCTCATCGGGTTCGCCGGGGTCGCCGCCTCTCAGGCCGCGCTGGCGACGGTGTTCCTGCTGCCGTCCTCGGACACCCGCAGCTACGTGATCCTCGCCTGCATGGTGCTGTTCGTCGGATTCGTCCAGATGTTCATCGGCACCTGCGTGTGGTTGCTGCTCTCGGAGATCTTCCCGCTGTCGGTGCGCGGCTTCGCCATGGGCATCGCGGTGTTCGTGCTCTGGTGCACCAATGCGATCATCTCCTTCCTGTTCCCCCTGCTCAACAACGCACTGGGTTCCACCGGCACGTTCGCGCTGTTCGTCGCCGTCAACATCGTGTCCTTCGTCTTCGTCAAGCGGCTGGTCCCGGAGACCAAGGGCACCACCCTCGAAGAACTCGAAGAACGCCTCGAAACCGTCGGCACACCCGCCAACGTGCACTGAAAGGAACCCGAATGAGCACCATCCGCGTCGGTTCCGCGCCGGACTCTTGGGGCGTCTGGTTTCCCGACGACCCGCAGCAGACGCCCTACACCCGATTCCTCGACGAGGTCGCGGCTTCCGGATACCGCTGGATCGAACTCGGTCCATACGGCTACCTGCCCACCGACCCGGCCAAGCTGTCCGACGAGCTGGACGCCCGCGGCCTGAAGCTCTCCGCCGGAACGGTTTTCGAGCACCTTCACCGGGACGACTCGTGGTCGGCGGTGTGGAACCAGATCGAAGACGTCGCCAAGCTGACCGCCGCAGCCGGCGGCACCCACGTCGTCGTCATCCCCGAGATGTGGCGTGACCCGGCCAGCGGCGAGGTGCTCGAAGACCGCACTCTCTCCGAGTCGCAGTGGGCCCGCAAGACCCGAGGCATGAACGACCTCGGCAAGGCGATGTACGAAACCTACGGTGTGCGTGCGCAATACCATCCGCACGCCGACTCGCACGTCGACACCGAGGACAACGTGTACCGCTTCCTCGACGGCACCGACGGCCGCTACGTCAACCTGTGCCTGGACACCGGACACATCTCCTACTGCGGCGGCGACAACATCGCGATCATCCGCCGGGCTCCCGAGCGCATCGGTTACCTGCATCTCAAGCAGGTCGACCCCGAGGTGCGGGCCAAGGTCGAGGCCGAGGACCTGCCCTTCGGCGAGGCGGTCAGACTCGGCGCGATGACCGAGCCGCCGCTCGGAATCCCCGACATGCCGCCGCTGCTGGCCGAGATCGAACGGCTCGGCATCGACGTCTTCGCGATCGTCGAACAGGACATGTACCCGTGCGAAGTCGAGGCACCCCTGCCCATCGCCACCCGCACCCGCAGCTATCTCCGATCCTGCGGCGTCCCGTCCATCACATTCGGTTAGGAGGACCCAGATCATGTCAGAAACCACCGAACTCCGTGTCGCCGTCCTCGGCGTCGGGCTGATCGGCGCCCAGCACGTCGAACGCATCACCTCCCGCATCTCCGGCGCGCGGGTCGCCGTCGTCAACGACTACGTCGCCGAGAAGGCCGAGCAGATCGCCGCCGGCATCCCGGGCTGCCGGTCGATCGCCGACCCGCTCGACGCGATCGCCGATCCGGGCGTCGACGCCGTGGTTCTCGCGACCCCGGGCCCCACGCACGAGAAGCAACTGCTGGCCTGCCTGGAGCACCGCAAGCCGGTGCTGTGCGAGAAGCCGCTGACCACCGACGTCGAGACGTCGCTGGAGATCGTGAGGCGGCAGGCCGAACTGGGCATCGAGCTCATCCAGGTCGGCTTCATGCGGCGCTTCGACCACGAATACGCCGCGCTGAAGACGATGCTCGACGCCGGGGAACTCGGTGAACCGTTGGTGATGCACTGCGCGCACCGCAACCCGGCCGTGCCGCACGGCTTCGGCAGCGAGATGGTCGTCCGCGACTCGCTGGTCCACGAGGTCGATGTCACCCGATTCCTGTTCGGCGAGGAGATCGCCGGGATCCAGATCATCGCCCCCACCGCCAATCCCGCGGCACCCACCGGCCTGGCCGACCCGCAGATCGCGATCCTGAAGACCGCCAGCGGCCGGCACGTCGACGTCGAACTGTTCGTCACCACCGGCGTGGCCTACGAGGTCCGCACCGAGGTGGTCGGCGAGAAGGGCAGCGCCATGATCGGCCTCGACGTCGGGCTGGTACGCAAGTCCGCGCCCGGGCGGTGGGGCGGGGCGATCACCCCCAGCTTCAAGGAACGCTTCGGGCAGGCGTTCGACACCGAGATCCAGCGCTGGGTCGACGTGGTGCGCCGCGGCCCGGACACCGGAACCTTCGTCGACGGGCCCGGAGCCTGGGACGGCTACGCCGCCGCCGCGGTCTGCGAGGCGGGAGTGCAGTCGTTGCGCAGCGGCGGCTACGTCGACGTGCACCTGGCCGACCGCGACAAGGAGATGTGAGAGATGAAGATCGCGCTGGATCCGACTCCGTTTCACCACGACTATTCACTACTGGAATTCCCGCAGCTGGTAGCCGATCTGGGCTATGAGTATCTGCAGCTGACCCCGCACCGGGACTTCATCCCGTTCTTCAACCACCCGCGTGCCGACGACGACCTGGTGGCCAGGTTCGGCAAGGCCTGTGCCGACGCCGGGGTCGGGATCGCCTCGATCCTGCCGGTGCTGCGCTGGTCAGGACCCGACGAGGACGCCCGGGAAGCCGCGGTGCGCAACTGGAAACGCGTCGTGCAGATCGCCGTGGACCTCGGGGTGAACGTGATCAACACCGAGTTCTCGGGAAGACCCGAGGAGGCTGAGCGCTCCGAACGGGCCTTCTTCCGGTCGATGGAAGAGCTGGTGCCGATCTTCGAACGTGAAGGCATCGACGTGCGCATCGACCCCCATCCCGACGATTTCGTCGAAGACGGAATGGAGGCGCTGCGCATCATCCGCGGGGTCAACTCGCCCAACATCGGCATGGTGTATGTGGCGTGTCACAGCTACCACATGGGCGGCAACATGTCCGAGATCATGGCTGCCGCCGGGCAGCGGCTGCGGCTGGTGCATGTGGCCGACACGATGGATCACCACCGCAGCCACGGACTGCGCTACATCACCAATCCGCCGGGCAATCCGGTGCGCGTGCATCAGCATCTCAAGATCGGCGACGGTGATCTGGACTGGGACGAGTTCTTCGGCGGCCTGGCCGAGTTGGGGTTCTACGACCGCGACGACACCGTGATGGTCTCCTCGGTGTTCGCCGAGGACGAGAACGCCCACGACGTGTCGCGCTACCAGCTCAAGACGATGACCGACTACATCAACAAACACCGCTGACCCCGCTGCCGAAATGGCATTCCGGCAGCGAAATGCCGAGAAGCACTCTGCTGGAATGCCAGTTCGGCGCAGTCGAGAGAGGAACCGTCACCATGAAACTCGGTGTGTACACCGCGATCCTGCACGACAAGCCGCTGTCCGAGGCCCTGCGCGTCATCGCCTCGCTGGGGTTGACCGGTGCGGAGATCAACGCCGGTGGCTTCCTGCCCACGCCGCATCTGCCGGTTCGCGAGCTGCTGTCCGGCGCGGTGTCCCCGCGGCAGTACCTGGCGAACTTCGACGGCACCGGCGTGTCGATCGCGGGTCTCAACTGCAACGGCAACCCGCTGCATCCCGACCCCGAGGTCGGTCCCGAGGACGCGCAGGACCTGCGCAACGCGATCCGGGTGGCCGGCCTGCTCGGCGTCGACCGGGTGGTCACGATGTCGGGTCTGCCGCAGGCGCACCCGGGCGGGCGCTGGCCAGCCTGGCACGTAAACACCTGGGACTCCGGCTATCTGGACTCGCTGGACTACCAGTGGGATGAGGTCGCGGTGCCGTTCTGGACCGAGATCGACGCGCTGGCCCGGGAGAACGGGGTCAAGGTGGCCATCGAGATGCACCCGCAGAACCTGGTGTTCAACCCGCCCACCCTCAAGCGCCTCGTCGAGCGGACCGGCGCCACCCACGTCGGAGCCGAGATGGATCCGTCCCACCTGTTCTGGCAGGGCATCGATCCGGTGGCGGCCATCGAGTGGCTCGGCCCGCTGGTGTTCCACGCGGCGGCCAAGGACACCCGGATCAACGAGAACTGCCGGATCTACGGGGTTCTCGACGAGCGTTTCACCCGGATCCCGCTGGACCAGAACCCCACCGGGCTGGGTGGGCGCCACGTGGTCAACAAGTGGCCGGAGGACTCGGCGTGGGACTTCGTGGCGGTCGGCAACGGTCATGACGTCGCGTTCTGGGCCCGGTTCCTGCACGCCCTGGAAGCCGTCGATCCGCAGATGTGGGTGAACATCGAACACGAGGACATCGCCTACGGGCCGCTGGAGGGCCTGACGGTGGCCGCCGAGACGCTGAAGGCCGCCAATTCGGCGACGGTCGGCTGAGCCGACGATCCAGCCGGGGTCGGCTGAGCAGGGGAGCGCCCCCAGGAACCCTCCACATGAGTAAGGTCACCCTAACTAAGGGTCAACTAACTCATGTGAGAGGGGGGCACGATGCCCGTCGATCCCGCCTTCGAGCTGGTGCTCGGCTTCGCCACCGAAACCGGCAACTCCGACATGGTCGCCAAGAAGTTCGCGCAGGCCGCAGGCGAGGCCGGTATCGGCGTCGAACCGCAGTATCTCAACGACCTGAACGTGCAGTCCCTGGTGGACGCGACGCACTTCGTGGTGATCACCGCGACCTACGGCGACGGCGAGATGCCGCTGGATGCCGAAGTGTTCTGGGAGGAACTCAGCGGTGACGGGGCAGAGCGCCTCGACCATCTGACATTCACGGTGTGCGGGCTGGGGGACAGCTACTACCCGGACTTCTGCAACGCGGGCAAGTTGCTCGATGCGCGCCTCGCCGAACTCGGCGCCCGGCGGATGGTCGAGCGCGTCGACTGTGACCTCGACTTCGAGGAACCCTCGCAGGCCTGGACGATGCAGGTCATCGAACTACTCGCCGGGGAGGCCTCCCCGTCGGCTGCGCCCGCCCGCGTCGTCGAGCTGACCGAGGACTCGCCGTGGAACCGCCGCAACCCGTTCTCCGCCGCGCTGGTGGTCAACAGACCGCTGACCGCTGCGGCTTCGGACAAGCCGGTGCGACACTACGAGATCGACCTCGGCGACAGCGGAATCGGCTACCAGGCGGGCGACTCGCTGGGGGTGCACCCGTCCAACGACCCCGACTTCGTCGCCGCGGTGCTGCGTCGGCTCGGCTGCGACGCCGATGACGCGGTGGCAGGCCACGACGAGCCACTGGGGGTGCTGCTGACCGAACGCTACGAGCTGCGGTCTCCGTCCGGGGCTCTGCAGAGCTTGGTGGCCTCGCGAACCCGAGATCGCAGCGCCGCAGCAGTTCGCGGCGGCAACGATGCTGCCGCGCTGAGCGCCTGGCTGTACGGCCGCGACGCTCTCGACCTGCTCGACCTCGCCGACCTCGGTGTGGAGGAGTTCCTGGCCGCGCTGCGTCCCCTTCAGCACCGCGACTACTCGATCGCATCCAGTCCGCTGGTGCACCCCGGCCGGATACACCTCACCGCCGCCACGGTGCGCTACGACCTCTGCGGACGTTCCCGGGCCGGCGCCGCCTCCGGGTTCCTGGCCGACCGAACCGACACCGTGCGTATCCACCTGGTGCCCAACGACGGTTTCCGCCTTCCGGCCCCCGATGTGCCGATCATCATGATCGGGCCGGGTACCGGAATCGCGCCGTTCCGGGCCTTCCTGCAGGAACGTCAGGCGACCGGGGCGGTGGGGAAGTCATGGCTGTTCTCCGGGAACCGCCATCGCGCCACCGACTTCCTCTACGGCGACGAGCTGCTCGGATTTCGCGAATCGGGCGTCCTGAGCCGGCTCGACCTCGCGTTCTCCCGTGACGGCGACACCAAAGACTATGTGCAGCAACATATGCTGACCAATGCGGACGAGATCTACGCATGGCTTCAAGACGGTGCCCACCTCTACGTGTGCGGAGACGCCGACCGGATGGCGCGCGACGTCCATCGAAGTCTGCACGAGATCATCTCTGTCGCAGGTGGACTCGACGACGACGGCGCCCATGCGTACGTCAACGAACTCATCACGTCGCACCGGTACCTTCGCGACGTGTACTGAGAGGTCTCACACTCCGAGCAGCGCCTCGACCGGGGTGCGGGCGAAGTAGACGGCGAACCCGGCGGCCACGACCCACAGCAGCGGGCTGACCTCGCGGGCCTTGCCGACGGCGCTACGCAGCACCACCCAGGCGATGAAGCCGACGCCGATGCCGTTGGCGATCGAATAGCTGAACGGCATCACCGTGACCGTCAGGACTACCGGCAGCGCGACCGAGAACTCCGACAGATCGATGTGGCGCAGGTGCGCGGCCATCATCGCCCCGACGATCACCAGCGCCGCCGCGGCGACCTCGGTCGGCACGATCGAAGCCAGCGGCGAGACGAACATGGCGGCCAGGAACAACGCACCGGTCACCAGGTTGGCCAGCCCGGTTCGGGCGCCTTCCTCGACCCCGGCGCCGGATTCGATGAACACCGTGTTCGACGACGACGAGGTCGCACCACCGACCACCGCGCCGGTGCCCTCGATGACCAGCGCCGAACGCAGCCGCGGGAAGGTGCCCCGGTCGTCGGACAGCCCGGCCTCGCGGGACAACCCCGTCAGGGTCCCCATCGCGTCGAAGAAGTTGGCGAACACCAGGGTGAACACCAGCATCACCGCAGCGAGTGCCCCGATCCGGGAGAAGTCCAGGCTGAACGCCCCGACCAGCGACAGATCGGGCAGCGCAAACGGTGAGCCCGACAGCGTGGGCACCGACAGGCTCCATCCGCCCTCCTGTTCGGTGGCGGGGCCGAGCTGCCAGATCGCCTCGACCACCGCGGCCAGCACCGTCCCGGTGACCAGTCCGATCAGGATGCCGCCCCGCACCCGGCGGGCAACCAGGATTCCGGTCAGCAGCAGGGTGACCACGAACACGACGGTCGGGATCGTGTTGATCGAGCCGAGCCCGTCGCGGCCGAGGCCGACCGGCGGGGACGGCAACCCGGTGGATCCGATGAACCCGGCGTCGACCAGGCCGATGAACAGGATGAACAACCCGATGCCTGCGGTGATCGCCAGCTTGAGCTGCATGGGCACCGCATCGAACACCAGCCGGCGCAGGCCGGTCACCGCGAGCAGCACGATGATCAGGCCGTTGATGACCACCAGTCCCATCGCTTCGGGCCAGGTGACGGAACCGACGACCGTGGTGGCCAGGAAGGAGTTGATGCCCAGCCCAGCGGCGAACGCGAACGGAAGCCGCGCGACGAGCCCGAACACGATGGTCATCACGCCGGCGGCCAGCGATGTCGTCGCCGACACCTGAGCGAAGTCCAGCCGGTTGCCGGCGACGTCGGCGGCCCCCGACAGGATGATCGGGTTCAGCACGATGATGTAGGCCATCGCGATGAACGTGACGACCCCGCCCCGGATCTCGGTGCCGAACGTGGATTTGCGCGCCGAGATCTCGAAGAATCGATCCAGCGGGTTCACCGGGGCGACCTAGCCTCGCGGAGCGGGCGGCGGCGGAACGGGCATGCACAGACCGGTGTTCGGGTCGAGGTACTTGCCCGGCACGCAGAACGGCGCGCACCCGTAGATGACGCCGGTCTCACCGGGCGGGCACTGTGCGGTGACGGTCGCCGGAGCGGCCCGCACCGCCAGCGGCACCGCGGCCGCCGCCGCGGCCAGCACGACAGCAGCCAGGTAGCGCATGGTCAGACCTCTCGCGGGCGTCATGTCGGGACCCCGGTGGCGACGCGCGGCGGGGTCTTCGCGGATGCGGCGTCGAGCACGAATTCGGCCACCCGGGCCCGGTGCGCCTCGGCGCTCCCGAGCAGCGCGGCATCGGTGTAGGCCCGCTTGTAGTAGAGGTGGGCCTGATGCTCCCAGGTGAACCCGATGCCGCCGTGGACCTGGATGGTGTCGGTGGCGATGCGGGTCAACGCCGCCGAGCACAGCGCTGCGGCGATGCTGACCTCCAGGGCCGTGTCGTCGGCGCCCTCGGCCAGTGCCCAGACTGCATGGTAGGCAGCGGACTTGGCGTGTTCGAGGGAGACGAGGTCGTCGGCCAGCCGGTGCTTGACGGCCTGGAACGATCCGATGGGACGCCCGAACTGCAATCGGTCCTTGGCGTACTGGACGGTCAGATCCAGCAGGTGCGAGGCCGCCCCGACCTGTTCGACGGCGAGCAGCGCGGTGCCGACGTGCAGAGCGTGGCTGATCACCTGCTCGGCCTCGCCGGGCCCGCTGATGAGCCTCGCGGGCGCATCGAACAGTCCGACGGTGGCCTGCGGGCGGGTCAGGTCCAGTGTGGTCAGCGGGATCCGTTGCACCCCAGTCGAGTCGGCTTCGACCGCGTAGAGCCCAACGCCTTCCGGCCCGTTGGCGGCCACCAGCAGCACATCGGCCGCGCCGGCATCGACGACCCGCTCGACGGTGCCGTTGAGTGACCAGTCTCCTTGGCCGGGGGTCGCTTCGACCGACACGGTCGAAGGGTCGAATGCGCCGGCGCTGTCGGTGACCGTGAACGCGGCGGTGCGATTGCCCTCGACCAGCGAGGCAAGCAACCCGTCCGGGTCACCGGAGCCGGACGCGGTCGCGACCAGCGCGGGGATCGACAGGTAGACCGTGCCGAACAGCGGTCCGCAGGCCAGCGCCGCTCCCAGCTGTTCGACGGCCACGGCCTGATCGACCAGCGTGCCGCCGGCGCCACCGGCCGACTCGGGCACCGACAGGCCCAGCACACCCAACTCCGAACCCAGCCTCGACCAGATCTTGGCGTCGAAAGGAGGATCGGCCTCCATCGCCGCGCGAACCGCGGTCTCGTCGATGAACTCGGTGCAGAACTCGGAGACGGCGGTGCGCAACTGGTTCTGCTCGTCGCTGAACACGTACTGATCCGCAAGCTCCTCAGCTGTTCCCCTGGGCTGATCCGCAAGCTCCCCAGCTGTTTCCCTGGGCTGATCCGCAAGCTCCTCAGCCACGCGGCACCTCCTTCCACGGCATGCCCGCGTCCGCGCGCAGGTCGCCGGGCAGCCCCAGCACCCGCTCGGCCAGGATGTTGCGCATCACCTCGGACGTACCCCCTTCGATGGTGTTGGCACGGCTGCGCAGAAAGCGCTGCTGGATCGGACCCCGCCAGTCCTCGACATCCTGGTCGCCGCGGCTCATCGCGTAGCTCCCGTAGAGGATGCCCTCGGGACCGAGCAGGTCCATGCAGAACTCGTAGATGTGCTGGTTGAGCTCGGCGCCCACCAGCTTGCCGACCGACCCCTCCGGGCCGGGCCCGCCCATCGTGGCCGACGCCCGGGACCGTTCCGAGGTCAGCCGTTGCGCCTCGGCCCGCAGCCACAGGGTGGTCAGCCGATCGCGCAGCACCGGGGTGTGCAGGTCCGGGCGGGACGTCCACAGCGCCACGGCATCGCCGATGGCGCCGGCGCCGCGGCGGTTGCCGCTGCCCCCCAGCGCGCTGCGCTCGTTCATCAGGGTCGTCATCGCGACCCGCCACCCGTCGCCGACGCCGCCGAGGCGGAAGGTGTCGGGGACGCGCGCGTCGGTCAGATACACCTCGTTGAACTCGGCCTGGCCGGTGAGCTGCCGCAGCGGACGGGTCTGCACGCCGGGGCTGTGCATGTCGAGCACGAAATAGGTCAGGCCCTTGTGCTTGGGCACATCGGGATCGGTGCGGGCCAACAGCAGCCCCCACCTGGCCCGGTGGGCCAGGCTGGTCCACACCTTCTGACCGTTGACGACCCACTGGTCGCCGTCGCGCACCGCCGAGGTCGCCAGGCCGGCCAGATCCGAACCGGCGCCCGGCTCGGAGAACAGCTGACACCAGATGTCCTCGGTGGTCGCCAGCGGCCGCAGCAGCTGGTGGCGGACCTCGTCGGTCTGCGCGTGCTCGCGCACCGTGGGTGCGGCCATCCCGTAGCCCATCGGGTTCAGCGACAGCGGCACCGGACCGCCGGCACCCTGCAGGATGCGGTCGGCCACGGCCTGCAGTCCACGTGAGACGCCCAGGCCGCCGAAACCGGCGGGGAAATGCACCCAGGACAAGCCGGCGTCGAAGCAGGCTCCCAGGAATTCCTGGACGGGAACGGATCGGGGATCGTGTTCGCCGACGACGCGGTGCGCGGCGTCGGCGACGAGGTCGGCGTCGGTGCCCATACGAGCACCCTAGTCAGGTCGGGGTGAAGTCGGTTGGACTTGTCAGCTCGCGGTCAGCGCGAGGCGGTCGGCGTCGAACCTGTGACGACGCTGAAGCAAAAATCGGAGCCACCGAACATCGAGTAACACAGTGATCCTTAAGCGGTCTTGGTGAGTAGGGGAAGAAGCTGGCGCCGAGCGACCATCACGTCGGCGAAGTGGTTCAGCGCTTCGGGCACCGAACCGGCGGTGGTGAACTCGACGCCGCAATCGCGCAGCGCCTGGTCGACGGCGCGGCTGGTGATCAGTGACCACTCGACCCCGGCGGCAGCGCACAGGTCGTCGAGGCGCAGGAGCAGCGAAACCGCTTCCCGGCTAAAGGAAGTGATCCCGGACAGGTCGAGGACCAGCGGCTTGTCGGTCAGCAGGAAGCGCTCGGTGTACAGGGCGGCGCGCTGGATGTTGGCGTCCCCCAGGTCGCCCGTAACGGTCACCACGGTGGCCAGTTGGCGGCAGTGTGCCCGGATCTCTGCGCCGTCGCAGTCGAACGTCGGATTGCCGTACATTGCAGCCTCCCTCGATCCCGTGCTGACATGGCCGCTTCCGGCCCTTACATCACTGAAGGTAGTGAGGCAATTTAAGGCCGCTGGGAGTATTGACTAAAACATCGCTAAGAACATCGGGAGGGCCGTGCACCCGCGCGAACAGCAAACTCGCCGGTAACTTAGCGGTACGGTTCAATCCCGGCGCTGCTGTTGTGCACCGGTGTAGTTCGCCTACGGGTCGTAGTCGGCCAGCAGCGGCTCCTGCGGCGGCCTGGCTTCTTCGGCGATGTGCTGCAGGTTGATCCGGATGCGGTACCAGATCGAGCTCGGACCCCGCATGCCGTCCACGAGAACGTCTGCGGGCTGCAGCTTTTCGGCTACGTCCGGATACCTGTCGCGCCACTGCTGCAGCGCTGCCATCGCCTCGTCCTTGGTCTTGGTCCGGGCGATCTCGATCAACGGCATCGCCGAGGCCCGGCGCCCACCGGACGGGCGACTCGCCCCCTTGGGTGCCTTCTCGGCAGGACCGAGCGCCTCGGCCAGGTCCAGCAGCGAATCGAGAGTTCCCGCCGTGTCGTCCATGCCCTCCCACGGGTCCCCGAGCTCAGCGAAGCGGTTCGGCACCGTGGCGACGGTGAAGGCCTCGGGCCGGCAGCCGGCGACCTCGTCCCAGAACAGCGGGGTGGACACCCGGGCGTCGGGTGTGGCCCGAACCGAGTACGCCGAGGCCACCGTGCGGTCCTTGGCGTTCTGGTTGAAGTCGACGAAGACCCCCTGGCGTTCCTCCTTCCACCAGCGCGCGGTGGCCGATTCGGGAGCGCGGCGTTCCACCTCGCGGGCCACCGCCTCGGCCGCGGCCCGGACCTGCCGGTACGGCCAGCGCCGGTGGATCCGGGCGTAGATGTGGAAGCCGCGCGAGCCCGAGGTCTTCGGCCAGGCGACCAGGCCGTGGTCATCGAGCACTTCGCGCGCGACGAACGCGACGTCGAGGATCTGTCGCCAGCCCACACCGGGCATCGGGTCCAGGTCGACGCGCAGCTCGTCCGGGTGGTCGAGATCGTCGGCCCGGACCGGGTGCGGGTTGAGGTCGACGCAGCCCAGATTCACCGCCCAGATCAGCCCTGCCGCGTCGTGCAGCACGGCCTCGGCGGCCGAGGTCCCCGACGCGTACTTCAGCTCTGCGACCGAGACGAAGCCGGGCCGTTTGGCCGGGGCGCGCTTCTGGAAGATCGCCTCGGCCCCGATGCCCTTGACGAACCGCTTGAGGATCATCGGACGCTCCGCGACACCGCGCAGGGCGCCGTCGGCCACCGCCGCGTAGTAGTGCATCAGGTCCAGTTTGGTCAGCCCGATCTCACCGAAAACGACCTTGTCAGGATGGGTTATGGGCACCCGCTGGCCGCCGATGTACAGGTGCTCGGAGGCGGCCATGAGTTCATCGTAGGATCCAGGCCGCTGACCAGGCGCCGTCGCATATGGTGACCCCATGTCCAAGCTCACCGAACTACCGATCCAGGCGCTGGCCAAGGTGCAGGATTCCGTCGGCAAGGTCGCCGGCAAGTACTGGGATCGCGGTTCGGCCGAGCTGCACTATGCCCGCAAGATGTTCGAGTCCGGCGCGCTGAAACTGGAGCCGCCCCAGGACATCGCCGCCTTCGTCGCCGACATGCGCCGTTGGGGTGAGTTCGGCATGATCCCCGCGCTCAACGCCCGCCGCACCCCCAATGCGGCCGCGGTGATCGACGACTTCGGCGAGATGACCTTCGCCGAACTCGACGCCGCCGCCAACGCGGTGGCCAACGGGTTGCTGGCCAAGGGCATCAAAGGCGGCGACGGGGTGGCCATCCTGGCCCGCAACCACCGGTGGTTCCTGGTGTCGGTGTACGGGGCCGCCAAGACCGGCGCCCGCATCATCCTGCTCAACAGCGAGTTCTCCGGGCCCCAGATCAAGGAGGTGTCCGAGCGGGAAGGCGGCAGGCTGGTCATCTACGACGACGAGTACACCGCAGCGGTGATGGCCGCCGAACCCGAACTCGGCAAGCTGCGCGCGCTCGGGGTGAACCCCGACAAACCCGACGAGCCGTCGGCCAGCACCGACGAGACCCTCGAGGAACTCATCGCGCGCACCAGCTCGGCCGCACCGCCCAAGGCGGCCAAACACTCCTCGATCATCATCTTGACCTCCGGGACCACCGGAACCCCGAAGGGCGCCAACCGCAGCGCCCCGCCGTCGCTGGCCCCGATCGGCGGCGTGCTGTCGTCGGTGCCGTTCAAGTCCAACGAGGTGACCTCGCTGCCGGCGCCGATGTTCCATGCGCTGGGCTTCCTGCACGCCACCATCGCGATGATGCTCGGTTCGACGCTGGTGCTGCGCCGCCGGTTCAAGCCGGCGACGGTGCTCGCCGACATCGAGAAACACCGGGCGACCGCGATCGTGGTGGTGCCGGTGATGCTGTCCCGGATGCTCGACGAGCTCGACAAGTCGGCCCCGAAGCCCGACCTGTCCTCGCTGCGCATCGTGTTCGTCTCGGGTTCTCAGCTCGGCGCCGAGCTGGCGACCAGAGCGCTCAAGGAGCTCGGCCCGGTCGTCTACAACCTGTACGGATCCACCGAGGTGGCTTACGCGACCATCGCCCGGCCGCAGGATCTTTCGATCAACCCGGCGACGGTCGGCCCGGTGGTCAAGGGGATGAAGGTCAGGATCCTCGACGACAACGGCAACGACGTGCCGCGCGGTGCGGTGGGCCGGATCTTCGTCGGCAACTTCTTCCCGTTCGAGGGCTACACCGGCGGCGGTGGCAAGCAGATCATCGACGGGCTGTTGTCCTCGGGCGATGTCGGCTACTTCGACGAGAACGATCTGCTCTACGTCAGCGGCCGCGACGACGAGATGATCGTCTCCGGCGGCGAGAACGTCTTCCCCGCCGAGATCGAGGACCTCGTCAGCGGTCACCCCGACGTCGTGGAGGCCACCGCGCTCGGTGTCGAGGACAAGGAGTGGGGCCACCGGCTGCGCTGCTTCGTGGTCAAGGTTGAAGGGGCCACGATCGACGAGGACGCCATCAAGGCCTACGTCAGGGACAACCTGGCCCGCTACAAGGTCCCGCGTGAGGTGGTCTTCCTCGACGAGCTGCCCCGCAACCCGACCGGAAAGATCCTCAAGCGCGAACTTCGCGACATGCAGATCGACTAGCCGACATCACGGCGAGGCGCCCGGCTACTGAACCGTGTCGGCCATCATCGCCGCGCCCGGCAGGGCCAGCGATATCAGCATCACCAGCATCAGGAACCAGCCGGCGCCCTGCCATCCGGCCCAGCCGCCGCCGTCCTTCCAGACCCGGTAGGTCTGCACGAAGGCGCCGACCCCGCCGAGGAACAGCACCGTCGGCACCAGGGCGGCCGCGTACACCGAGTCGCGCGCGGCGAACGCGAACAACGCCAGCGCGACACCGGCGACCGCGACCACCACCGCGGTGTAGACGGCGGCCACCTGGAAGGACCCCGGCTTGTCCAGCCGCTTCTCCACGTAGTCGCGGTCGGTCGTGCTGTCGCGGTCTTCGGCCATGTCTGTGGGGTTCCCCGCCCCGGCGCCGGGAAACACCCCCGCTAGGGATCGCGCGGCAGCCCGAGCAGTCGCTCGGCGATGATGTTGAGCTGCACCTCGGAGGTGCCTCCGTAGATGGTGGTGGCCCGGCTGGCCAGCAGGTAGTCCGCCCAGCGGCCGGTGATCTGCTCCGGGTCGCCGATGACGGCGTCGGTGCCGAAGGACGCCACCGCGAACTCGGCGTACCCCTGTCCGGTGCGCATGGAGAGCAGCTTGGAGATGGCCGCGGCCGGCATCGGGTCGCCCCCGGCCAGGGTGAGCAGCGTCGAGCGCATGTTGAGCACCTTCGCCGCATGGCCCTCGGCGATCAGCACCCCGGCCTCGTGCTGGGCGATCTGGTCGAGGTGGGACTCGGTGACGAACTCGATGAATCTGTCCAGGCTGGGCAGGAACGGCGGCTCGCTGCTGCCCAGCGACACCCGCTCGGCGGTCAGCGTGTTGCGGCTGACCTCCCAGCCGCGGTCGACGTCGCCGAGCACCAGTTCGTCGGGCACGAACACGTCGTCGATGAACACCGTGTTGAACATCGCGTTGCCGGTGAGTTCGCGCAGCGGCTTGATCTCCACCCCCTCGCTGGCCATGTCCAGCAGGAAGTAGGTGATGCCGTTGTGTTTCGGAGCGCTCGGGTCGGTCCTGGCCAGCAGCGCGCCCCACTGCGCGTACTGGGCACCCGTCGTCCAGATCTTCTGCCCGGTGATCCGCCAGCCGCCGTCGACCTTGGTGGCCTTGGTCGACAGGCCGGCCAGGTCCGAACCGGCGCCGGGCTCGGAGAACAGCTGGCACCAGATCATCTCGCCGCGGAAGGTGGGCGGCAGGAAGCGTTCCTTCTGTTCGTCGGTGCCGAACGTGACGATCGACGGGATGATCCACGCGGCGATGCCCATCGCCGGGCGCTTGACCTGTCCGGCGGTGAACTCCTGGGCGATGATGATCTGCTCGACCGGGCTGGCCGCGCGCCCCCACGGCACCGGCAGGTGCGGCTGCACCCAGCCGGCCTCGGCAATCGCGGCCTTGCGTTCCTCGCGTGGAATCGCTTTCAGCGCAGCGACTTCCGACCGGATCTCGGCGCGCAGCTTCTCGGTTTCGGGGTCGAGGTCGATGTCGAGCGTGCGCATCCCGGTGGAGGTGGCGATGTCGACGACGCGCTGGGCGTAATCGGCGGCGCGGCCGAAGCATGCCGCCAGCACGAGGGCTCTGCGGTAGTAGATGTTGGTGTCGTGTTCCCAGGTGAAGCCGATTCCGCCGTGCACCTGGATGCAGTCCTGTGCGCAGTGCTGGGCGGCGCCCGGCGCCAGCGTCGCCGCCACGGCCGCTGCGAACTCGTAGGCGCTGGAATCGGTTTCGGTTGCCTCGTCGATGGCGCGGGCTGCGTCCCAGACTGCGGCGGTGGCGCGTTCGGTTTCGGCGATCATGCCGGCGCACTTGTGTTTGATGGCCTGGAACTGGCCGATGGGCCTGCCGAACTGTTCGCGGATCTTGGCGTAGGCCGACGCGGTGTCGGTGGCCCAGCGGGCCACGCCGACCGCCTCGGCGGACAGCAGCGTCGACATCAGGGCTCGGGCATGGCCGCGGCTGAGGTTGCTCAGCACCCGGCCGTCGTCGACCTCGACGGCGTTGGCCCGCACGTGCGCGACCGGCCGCAGCGGGTCCACGCTGGTCACCGGCTCGATCTCGAGCTGCGCGGCGTCCAGGACGACCCACTCCTCGCCGGATTCGATCGCGACCGGCAGGACGAGCACCGCGGCCTGCGCGGCGGCCGGCACGGCGCGGACCTCACCGCGGATGACCAGTCCGTCGCCGTGGCGTGTGGCGGTCAGGCTGGAATCGATCGCGTAGGCGGCGATCACCTCACCGGAGGCCAGCCCGCCCAGGATGGCGGCATCGGGATCGTGCGCCGAGATCAGCGCGCTGGCGATCGCCGACGGGACGAACGGTCCGGGAACGGCGCCGTAGCCGAACTCGGCGACCACGATCGCCAGTTCGAGGATCCCGAAGCCCTGCCCGCCGACGGATTCGGCCAGGTGAACCCCGTGCAGTCCCTGCTCGGCGGCCGCCGTCCAGTACGGCGGTGGATTCGGTACCGGGTTCTCCAGGGCGTCGTGCAGGACGTCGGCGGGCGCGATGCGCGAGACCAGGGATCGCACCGAATCGGCCAGGTCGTTGTGCTCTTCAGTGATCGCGATGGGCATGGCTGCACCCCTTCGTTGGGCTGACTAACCGGTCGGTTGGGACCGAGACTACCCGCGGACCTGGTTCACCACGTTGGCGAGGTCCCGCCCGTCCCGCAGGCGCCGGCAGTTGTCCACAGCGAATTCCAGGTAGCGGCGCATGGTGTCGGCGGTGTACCAGGTGACGTGCGGTGTGAGCACCACGTTGGGCAGCGCGAGCAGTGGATTGTCGGTTTCCACCGGCTCGACAGCGAACACGTCCAGGCCGGCGGCGGCCAGCCGTCCGGACCGCAGGGCGTCGACGAGGGCCTGCTCGTCGACGATGGGCCCGCGCGAGGTGTTGATCAGGACGGCGCCCGGTTTCATGCCGTCGATGGCGGCCCGGTCGAGCAGCCCCGTCGTGGCCTCGGTGAGCGGCAGGTGCAGCGAGACGATGTCGCTGACGCGCAGCAGCTCGGCCAGCGTGCGCCAGCCCGGGTCACCGTCGTCGCCGGTGCTGGTGTGCACCACGGTGGCGCCCATCGCGGCGACGATGGTCTCGACGCGCTTGGCGATGTTGCCGTAGCCGATCAGCCCGATCGTGCAGCCGCCGACGTCGCGCACGGTCTCGCCGAGGGTGGGGTCCGAAGGCCAGCCCGTGCCGGCGCGGGTGGCGCGGTCCAGGTCGGGCAGCCGGCGCAGCGCCGCGAGCATCAGCAGCACGGTCCCCTCGGCGACCGAGGGCGCGTTCGCCCCGGGCATGTTGGCCACCGCGATCCCGCGGGCGGTGGCTGCCTCGACGTCGATGGTGTTGACGCCGGCGCCGAGCTTGTGCACCAGGCGCAGCCCGGGGGCGCAGGCCAGGTCGTCGCCCGACAGCGGGCGCAGCACGTGCCAGATCACCTCGGCAGCGGGCAGCTCACGGCCGAAGGTGGCGTCGTCGTCCTCGGCGCAGAACCGGACGTCGAGCCAATCGGAATGCGGTGCAAGGAAATCGACGACCTTGGCGCCGGCGACGAAGTGCGCCAGGACCCGCACCGGGCGCTCTGCACCGCGCGTCATTCGCGGTACAGGGCGGGGTCGAGCAGCTGGTCGATCAGCGTCGCCAGCTGGGCGGCCAGCTGATCGGGGGTGAAGTCGAGGTCGCCGGCCAGCCAGGCCGACAGGGTTTGCGCGACGCCGCCGACCACGAAGTGTCCGGCGGCCTTGATGCGCCGGGTGGACGGGACTTTCAGCGTGGCTTCGGCGTGCTGTCCGGACAGCAGGGCGAACAGCGCACCGGATTCCGCGCGCTTGCGCACCACGACCGGATCGGCGAGGCGGTCGCTGAACAGCAGCCGGCCCAGCCGGGGATCCTCGGAGATGGTGCGCACGATGTTGCCCATGCCCGCGCGGCTCTGTTCGCGGCTGGGGGCGGCGGCCACCGCAGCCTGGGTGGTGGCGGCGATGTCGGCCACCACCCGATCGAACACGGCGCTGACGAAGGCGTCCTTGTCGGTGAAGTTCTCGTAGAAGTAGCGCGCCGCCAGGCCCGCGTGCGAACAGACGGCGCGCACCGTCAGATCGCGGGGTGTCGGCTGCGCGCCGAGCAGGTCCAGGCCCGCGTCGAGCAGCCGCTGCCGGCGCTCTGCGATGCGCTGGCCGGCGTCGACCCCGCGGTACGGACGGACCTGTCCCATGACTCCATATTGACACCCGCTTCTCCCGGGGAGCAATATCAGGAAACACGTGTTCGCACAAATGGGTGCGACGCACTCGAGAGGAGTTACCCCGATGACGCGCAGCGAGCCCCTGCCGCAGGTCGAGCGCGCGGTCAGTGACCCCGAGGTTCGCACCCGGTCCCGGCGCTGGAGCCGGGCCGGCGGCGACGACGAGGGCATGCTCGGCCTGGGCCTGTTGGCCGGGCCCGCCAACGTGATCATGCAACTGGCCCGGCCGGGCGTGGGCTACGGAGTGCTGGAGAGCCGGGTGGAGAGCGGCCGGATCGACCGCCACCCGATCAAGCGGGCCCGCACCACCTTCACCTATCTGGCGGTCTCGACGAACGGGACCGACGAGCAGAAGGCCGCGTTCCGGCGCGCCGTCAACGGTGCGCACGCCCAGGTGTTCTCCACCGAGGAGAGCCCGGTCAAGTACAACGCCTTCGACAAGGATCTGCAGCTGTGGGTGGGTGCCTGCCTCTACAAGGGTGTCGTCGACGTGCACCGGCTGTTCGTCGGTGACATGGACGAGGCCACCGCCGACCGGCTCTATCTGCAGGGCCGGGCGCTGGCCACGATGCTGCAGGTGCCCGAGGACATGTGGCCCGCCGATCGCGCCGCGTTCGACCGGTACTGGCGCAAGTCGCTGGACGAAGTGCACATCGACGACACGGTCCGCGACTACCTCTGGCCGATCGCGGCCCAGCGGATGCGGGGCGTGAAGCTGCCCCAGGCGATCCAGCGCCGCTCCGACGCGACGGCCCTGCTGATCACCACCGGGTTCCTCCCGCAGCGCTTCCGCGACGAGATGCGCCTGGAGTGGGGGCCCAGGCAGCAGCGGCGTTTCGACCGGCTGATGAAGGCGCTGCGCGCGGTCAACACCGTCTCGCCCCGCTTCATCCGGGAGTTCCCGTTCAACCTGTTGCTCAAAGACGTCGACCGGCGCATCCGCACCGGTCGTCCGCTGGTGTGACGTCCCAGGTCTGAGCGGGTGCGGCGGGTGGGCTGTCGCACTGCCCGCGGTCCCGCGTGAGTCTCGACAGTGAGCTTATGCAATGCTAACTTCAGCAAAAGTTAGCTTAGCCATACATAAGTACTCACCGAGGGGACGAGCGGCCCCGGGAAACACCAGAGCCGGCGCCGCGACCAAACATTCATGGCCATGGGAAGTGAAGCGCTCGCTGCCGTGGGCAGCCGGGCGAGCCGGATCGATCGCGACATCGTCAGCCGGTTCGCCACCTGCTGCCGCGCGCTCGGGTTGTCGGTGCACGACCGGCAGCGCCCGCCCGATCCGGCGGCCGCCCGATCGGGCTTCGGCGCGCTGACCCGGGTGGCCAACGACCAGTGCGACGCATGGACCGGGCTGGCCGCGGCCGGCGACGTCACGCCGACGGTGATCGAACGCGTCTGGCAAACGTCGGCGACCGCCGGCGTGCTGCAGCGCGAGAGCGAACTGGCCCCCGGCGTGCTCGGCTTCACCTACGACACCGGGTTGTATCTGCGCTTCCGCGCCTGCGGTCCGGACGACTTCACCCTCGCCTATGCGGTATGCCGTTGCGAGGTCGGTGATTTCGCCACCGCCGAACAACTGGTCGCTGAGCTGCTCGACCAGCGGCCCGGCTGGCTGCAGGCCCGCTGGGTGCGGGTCGCCGTGCACTACCGGGCCGGGCGATGGTCCGACGTGGTGCGAATGCTGACCCCGATCGTCGGAAACACCGACGGCATCGGCGACGCCGCCGAAGCGGGCGAGGCCTACGCGCACGCCGCCCGGGTGACACTGGGCATCGCGCTGGCCCGGCTGGGCATGTTCGCTCCGGCGCTGTCGCACCTCGAGCACCCCGAGGGCCCGGTCGCGGTCGCCGCACTCGACGGTGCGCTGGCCAAGGCGCTGGCGCTGCGGGCGCAGGGCGAGGAGGAGGAAGCCCACGAACTGCTCCAGGAGCTCTACGCGGCCAACCCGGCGGACGCGCAGATCGAAGAAGCGCTGTCGGACACCACGTTCGGGATCACAACCACCACCGCCGCCCGAATCGAGGCGCGCACCGACCCCTGGGATCCCCGGACCGAACCGGGCGAGGCGGACTTCGTCGACCCAGGCGCCAAGGACCGCAAGGCGCACCTGCTCGTCGAGGCCGAGGCCGAACTGGCTGAGTTCATCGGCCTCGAAGAGGTCAAATACCAGGTCGCCCGCCTGAAAAGCTCGGTCGCGATGGCGATCCGGCGGCAGGACCGCGGGCTCGCGGTCGCACAGCGCACCAACCACCTGGTGTTCGCGGGCCCGCCCGGCACCGGCAAGACCACCATCGCCCGGGTGGTCGCCAAGATCTACTGCGGCCTGGGACTGCTGAAGAAGGAAACCGTCCGCGAGGTGCACCGTGCCGACCTGATCGGCCAGCACATCGGCGAGACGGAAGCCAAGACCAACGCCATCATCGACAGCGCGCTGGACGGTGTGCTGTTCCTCGACGAGGCCTACGCGCTGGTGTCCACGGGCGCCAAGAACGACTTCGGCCTGGTCGCCATCGACACCCTGCTGGCGCGCATGGAGAACGACCGCGAGCGGCTGGTCGTCATCGTGGCCGGCTACCGCAAGGACCTGGACACCTTCCTCGACACGAACGAGGGTCTGCGCTCCCGGTTCACCCGCAGCATCGACTTCCCGTCGTACTCACCGAAGGAGCTCGTCGAAATCGCCACCCGGATGGCCGAGAAGCGTGATTCCCGCTTCGAGGAGACCGCCCGAGCCGACATGGAGCGGCTGTTCGCCCACCTCGCCGAGTCCTCGACCCCGGACGCCGGGGGCGTGCAGCGGCGCAGCCTCGATATCGCCGGCAACGGCCGGTTCGTCCGCAACCTGGTCGAACGCTCCGAAGAGGAGCGCGAATACCGGCTCGACCACTCCGAATCCGAGGACTTCACCGACGACGAGTTGATGGCGATCACGGCCGAGGATGTCGCGATCTCGGCAGCGCCGCTGCTGCGCGGTCTGGGACTTCAGGCGCCCGATCAGCAGTCGGATCAGTCGTGACCTCCCCGGAGGGCGGTGACCGCCGTTCGTTCAGTTCGCGCACACCGACCAACGAGAACCCCGATCGCGTCAGCTACCGGCGCGGGTTCGTCACCCGCCACCAGGTGACCGGATGGCGATTCGTCATGCGCCGCATCGCTTCCGGAGTCGCCCTGCACGACACCCGGATGCTCGTCGACCCGCTGCGCACCCAGTCGCGTGCGGTGCTGGTCGGCGCGCTCGCCCTGGTGACCGGCGTCGCGGGGTGCTTCCTGTTCTCGCTGATCCGGCCGTCCGGGGCGGCGGGCGACGACCCGGTGCTCGCCGACCGGGAGACGGCCGCGCTCTACGTCAAACTCGGCGACCAGCTGCACCCGGTGCTGAACCTGTCTTCGGCCCGGCTGATCACCGGCCAACCGGACAATCCCGCGATGGTGAAGAGCAGCGAACTCGACCAGTTCCCGCGGGGCAACATGCTCGGTATCCCGGGCGCCCCGGAACGTATGGTGGCCAACCCGGCCCGGGACGCGCACTGGACGGTCTGCGATGCCGCGGCGGGCCCGCAACCCGGTGTCACCGTGATCGCCGGCGCGCCGGCCACCGGCGGACAACGCGCGGCCGAGTTGCCCGCCGGGCTGGCGGTACTGGTGGAGAACGCCGGGCGGACCTGGCTGCTGTGGGACGGCAAGCGCAGCCCGATCGACCTGGCCGACCGTGCCGTGGTGGACGGCCTGGGCATCGGCGCCGAACTCGTCGAGCGGGCCCCGATGCCGATCGGAACCGGCCTGTTCAACGCGATTCCCGAGGCGCCGCCGCTGATCTCGCCGGTCGTCCCCGGAGCCGGCGTGCCCGCCGGAGTTCCGCTTCCGGTTCAGGCCCCGGTGGGCGCAGTCGTAGTGGCCTACGACGCCGACAACACCCTGCGCCACTACGTGGTGCAGCCCGACGGCCTGCAGCCGGTCCCGGTGGTGGTGGCCTCGATCCTGCGCAACACCAACTCCTACGGGCTGGCTGCACCGCCGCGTATCGGTGCCGACGACGTGGCACGCCTTCTCGTCGCCGGCGGAATCGACACCGCGGCCTATCCGCCGGCCCCGCTCGACCTCGTCGACCCCGCCACCCAACCGGTCATCTGTGCTTCCTGGTCTGAACCCGAAGGGGCGCAGACACATTCGCTGACACTGCTGTCGGGTGCGACGCTGCCCGTTCCGGATGGCCTGCGTACCGTGCAGCTGGTCAGCGCGGGTGGGCCGGGTGGGCCCGCCGACCGGGTCGCGATGACGCCGGGCACCGGCTACTTCGTCGACAGCGCCGGGTCGCTGTTCTGGATCGGCGACACCGGGGTGCGCTACGGAATCGACACCGCCGGCGACGACGGCTTCGACACCGTGGCCGCGCTGGGACTGACGTCCACACCGCTGCCGATTCCCTGGTCGGTGCTGTCGCAGTTCGCCGCGGGCCCGACGCTGTCGCGCGCCGACGCGCTGCTGGCCCACGACACGCTGGCCCCGAACGCCGAGCCGGCCCGGTTGGAGACCCCATGAGCAGGTTGATCTTCGAGCACCGCAAGCGGATCCAGCCGCCGGCGGCGCGCAAGGGCACCATCACCATCGAGCCACCGCCGGAACTTCCGCGGGTGGTGCCGCCTTCGCTGCTGCGCCGGGCGCTGCCGTTCCTGATCGTGATCCTGATCGTCGGGATGATCGTCGCGCTGTTCGCCACCGGCATGCGGCTGCTCTCGCCGACCACCCTGTTCTTCCCGTTCGTGTTGCTGCTCGCCGCGACCGCGTTGTACCGCGGGTCGGACAACAAGCTGCGAACCGAAGAGGTGGATGCCGAGCGCGCCGACTACCTGCGCTACCTGTCGGTGGTGCGTGACAACGTGCGCGCCCACGCCGATGAGCAGCGCGCCGCGCTGCAATGGTCACACCCGCACCCGGCCGCGCTGGCCGGCGTCCCCGGCACCCGCAGACAGTGGGAACGCGACCCCGGCGACCGCGACTTCCTGGTGTTGCGGGCCGGACTGCACGATCAGGCGCTCGACGCGACCTTGCGGGTCAAGGACACCGCCGACGAGATCGATCTGGAACCGGTCTCGCACACCACCCTGCGCGGCCTGCTCGACACCCAGCGCACCCTGCACGACGCACCCACCGGCATCGACCTGTCCAGGGTCTCGCGCATCACCGTGATCGGCGACGGGGCAGACGCAGATGCCGCCGTGCGCGCCTGGATCACCCAGGCGATGACCTGGCACGATCCCTCGGTGCTCGGGATCGGCTATGCCGGTGCCGATCTGGAGAAGGATGCGTGGTCGTGGCTGAAATGGCTGCCGCACACCGACGTGCCGGGTCAGGTCGACGGTGTGGGCCCGGCCCGGTATCTGACCACCGACGCCACCGAGTTGCGCCGGCTGCTGGAGCCCGCGCTGGCCGACCGGCCGGCGTTCACCGGTGACGGCGCGGCCAACACCAAGCATCTGCTGCTCATCCTCGACGACCCGGACGTCGACCCCGACGAACTGGTCGGAGCGGTACCGCCGGCCGGGGTGACCGTCATCCATCGCAGCACCACCGAACCGGAGCGCGACCGGTACGCCGATCCGGAGCGCCCCGTCCTGCGGGTGGCCGACGGCGCCATCCGGCGGTGGCTGGGCGGCGACTGGGCGGCCTACATCGACACCGCCGACCGGCTCGACGCCGCCGACGCCCGTCACCTCGCACGCCGGCTGTCGCGCTGGGACTCCAACCCCGGCCACGGCCGCTCGGCGAGCACCGGGGGTGCGACGTTCACCACGTTGCTCGGAATCCCGGATGCCTCCGCGCTGGACGTGGCCGCGCTGTGGGCGCCGCGCAACCGCGACGACGAGTTGCGGGTTCCGATCGGCGTCACGGCCACCGGTGACCCGCTGTACTTCGACCTCAAGGACGAGGCCGAGGGCGGCATGGGCCCGCACGGCCTGATGATCGGTATGACCGGCTCGGGGAAGTCCCAGACGCTCATGTCGATCCTGCTGTCGCTGCTGACGACGCATTCGGCCGACCGGCTGGTGGTGATCTACGCCGACTTCAAGGGCGAGGCCGGCGCCGACATCTTCCGCAACTTCCCGCAGGTCGTCGCGGTGATCTCCAACATGGCCGAAAAGCGTTCGCTGGCCGACCGGTTCGCCGACACGCTGCGCGGCGAGGTGGCCCGGCGCGAGCAGCTGCTCAAGGAGGCCGGCCGCCGGGTGCAGGGCAGCGCGTTCAACTCGGTGACCGAGTACGAGAACGCCCGGATGTCGGCGGCAGGAGCGGCCGCCGACCTGCCGTCCATACCCACCCTGTTCGTGGTGGCCGACGAGTTCACACTGATGTTGGCTGAGCACCCCGAGTACGCCGAGTTGTTCGACTACGTCGCGCGTAAGGGCCGGTCGTTCCGCATCCACATCCTGTTCGCGTCGCAGACGCTGGATGTGGGCCGGATCAAGGACATCGACAAGAACACCTCCTACCGGATCGGGCTGAAGGTGGCCAGCCCCAGCGTGTCCCGCCAGATCATCGGCGTGGAGGACGCCTACCACATCGAATCCGGCCGGGAGCACAAGGGCGTCGGCTTCCTGGTGCCCGCCCCCGGCGCACTGCCGATCAAGTTCCGCAGCACCTACGTCGACGGAATCTACGAGCCGCCCCGGGTCGACAGGTCGATCGTCGTGCATGCGATTCCGCAGCCGCAGTTGTTCCCGGCCGGCTGGGTAGACCCGGAGCCGGACACCGTGATCGTCGACGACGGCGCCGACGTCGACGTGCTGCCGCCGCGCAAGCTGATCGCGACCATCGGCGACCAGCTCGCCCACTACGGCCCGCGCGCACCGCAGCTGTGGCTACCGCCCCTGGACGACCCGATTCCGCTCGAGGAGGTGCTGCAGCGGTTCGCAACCCCGGCCGGGCAGTGGCGCTGGCCGCTCGGTGAGATCGACCGTCCATTCGAGATGCGCCGCGACACATTGGTTTTCGACGCCACATCGGCCTCGGCGAACCTGGTGATCCACGGTGGTCCGAAGTCCGGGAAATCGACCGCACTGCAGACGTTCGTGCTGTCGGCGGCGGCGCTGCACGCCCCCGGAGACGTGTCGTTCTACTGCCTGGACTACGGCGGCGGACAACTGCGCGGCCTCGAGGAACTCGCCCATGTCGGCGCAGTGGCCTCCCCGCTGGAATCGGAGAAGATCCGCCGCACGTTCGGCGAGCTCGACCAGTTGCTGCGGGCCCGCCAGCAGGCCGGCGCCGCCCACAACGGCGCCTACCGGGACGGCTATGGCGAGGTGTTCCTCGTCATCGACAACCTCTACGCGTTCAGCCGGGACAACACCGACACGTTCAACACCCGCAATCCGCTGCTGAACAGGGTGACCGAACTGGTCAACACCGGCCTTTCGTACGGCATCCACGTGATCATCAGCACGCCGAACTGGCTGGAGGTTCCGTTGGCGATGCGCGACGGGCTGGGCCTGCGCCTGGAGTTGCGCCTGCACGATCCGCGGGACAGCAATGTCCGGGTCACCGGGGCGCTGCGCCGCCCGGCCGAGGGCGTCCCCGTCGACCAACCCGGCCGTGGCCTGACGATGGCCGCCGAGCACTTCCTGTTCGCCCGGCCTGCCCTGGAGGCCATCCCCGCGCTGAACGCCCGCCATCCCGACCGCAGCGCGCCGCCGGTCCGGCTGCTGCCCACCGACCTCGCGCCCGACACACTGGGCCCGCTGTATCCGGCCCCGGAGCGGGTGGTCATCGGGCAGCGTGAGGAGGACCTGGCGACGGTCAGCCTGGACTTCGCCGACAACCCGCTGATGATGGTGTTCGGCGACGCCAAGACCGGCAAGACCACACTGCTGCGGCACCTCATCCGCACCATCAGGGAGAACTCGCGCCCGGACCAGGTGGCGTTCACGGTGATCGACCGCAGACTGCAGCTCGTCGACGAGCCGCTGTTCCCGGACAACGAGTACACCCCCAACATCGACCGCATCCTGCCCGCGATGCTGGGACTGTCCGCGCTGATCGAGAAGCGGCGCCCGCCGGCCGGGCTGACCCCGGCCGAGCTGAGCGGTTGGTCCTACCGCTCGGCCAACGGCGGTGCCGATCACCCGACTGACAGTCACACCCACTACCTGATCATCGACGACGTCGACCAGATCCCCGACGGCCCCGCGGTCAGTGGCCCGTTCGTCGGCCAGCGGCCATGGACCGCGTTGATCGGGTTGCTCGCCCAGGCGTCCGATCTCGGGCTGCGGGTGATCGTCACGGCCCGCGCGGCGGGCTCAGCGCACGCGGTGATGACCGCACCGCTGCTGCGTCGCCTCAACGATCTGCAGGCCACCACGCTGATGCTGTCGGGCAACCCACAGGACAGCGGCAAGATCCGCGGCCACCGGTTCAGCCGGCTGCCGGTGGGCCGGGGCATGCTGCTCGACGAGCGCGATGCGCCCACGTTCGTTCAACTCGTCAACCCGTTGGCTAGCGCCGCGGTCGCCCACCGTGGCGGGGAGGAGTACCACCGATGACATTGCGGGTCATGCCCGAAGGGCTCACGGCGGCCAGTGCCGCGGTCGAAGCGCTCACCGCGCGGATGGCCGCGGCGCACGCCGCGGCGGCGCCGATGATCAGCGCCGTGGTGCCCCCCGCCCTCGACCCGGTCTCGCTGCAGACCGCGGCCGGGTTCAGCGCCGGTGCGGCCGAACAGCAGACGGTCGCCGCCCAGGGGGTCGAGGAACTCGGCCGCTCCGGAGTCGGGGTCGGCGAATCCGCCGCCAGCTACCTCAGCGGTGACGCGATGGGCGCGTCGGCCTACCTGATCGCCCGCGGCTGACCGATGGTTTCCCCCGTCGCTGCGCTCGCCCCGGCGACCGCTCCCGTCTGGATGGCGCTGCCGCCCGAGGTGCACTCGACGCTGCTCAGCAGCGGTCCAGGCCCTGGACCACTGCTGGCGGCGGCGGGTTCCTGGCAGGCGCTGAGCGCCGAATACGCCTCGGCGGCAGCCGAACTGACCTCGGTCCTGGCAGGGGTGCAGGGCAGCTCCTGGGAGGGGCCCAGCGCCGAGCGCTACGTCGCCGCCCACACCCCCTACCTGGCTTGGCTGGCTCAGCAGAGTGCCAACAGCGCCGCGACCGCGGTGCAGCACGAGACGGCGGCCGCGGCCTATTCGACCGCGCTGGCCACCATGCCGACGCTGCCCGAGCTCGCCCTCAACCACACCACGCACGCGGTGCTGACGGCCACCAACTTCCTGGGCATCAACACCATTCCCATCGCGCTCAACGAGGCCGACTACGTCCGGATGTGGATTCAGGCGGCCACCGCGATGAGCACCTACCAAGCCGTTTCCGGCGCGGCGCTGGCCGCCACCCCGACACCGACGGCGGCACCGTTCATCCTGATACCCGGTGTCGGCGAGGCCGGCCGGGCCGGTGCGGATGTGATGGCCTCGGCCGCGCAGGCCCAGGCGGGCGAGTCCGGCAGCTCGATGAACATCGCCGACATCATCAACGACCTGCTCGGGTGGTACGGCGACCTGCTGGAGTTCCTGTTCGACCCGATCATCAACTTCCTGCAAGACCCGATCGGCAACACCATCCAGCTGATCACCGACTTCCTGACCAACCCGGCGGCGGCGCTGGTCACCTGGGGTCCGTTCCTGTTCGCGGTGGCCTACCAGGCCGTGTCGTGGATCGGCGCCTCGATCCTGTATCCGTCGCTGCTGCTGTTGCCACTGGCGGCGGCCACCCTCGGCATCGTGCTGGGGATCGGGGCCTACGTGCTCGAACGGCTACCCGATGCGCCCGCCGAAACTCCGGCCGAGGAGCCGGCCCCGGCGCCGGCGCAGACCCCGAACCGGCCCGAACAGGGTATGCCGGTGGCGCCCATCTCCGGAGCGCCTGCGGGGTCCGCGGCACCGGCGGCGAACACTGTGGCCGGCGGTGCACCAGCCGCCCCGGCCGCCCCGGCC
>NZ_JBSWXU010000044.1:0-35305 GCF_056160785.1 Mycobacterium sp. ABE4_509
TTCGTCGCGGTACGCGTGGCGACACGCCGGCTCCGATGTGCGGCCCAGGCGCTTATCTCGCCGATCACGACATCGCGATCGGTGACCGGACGTCCGTATCCGGCCAGCACCAGTTCGGTGATCGCTTCCAGGTCGATCACGTCGGTCTTGATCCGGCGTCGACCCTGCACGCGACGCTGCTCGGCGACTTGCGCGGGATTGAGCTCCAACACTTCCCATCCATCGGGCCATCGATGGTCAAGCACCGGACGGTGATAGTGGCCGGCAGCCTCCACGCCCACCTTGACCTGCACCGAGGCGGGTGCCATAGCCATCACGCGCGCCGCTGCCGCGGTCAGGCCCGATCCGGTCATCGTGAATTCCGACGGAGCGACCAGCCGATGACGAGCCGCATCGGTCACCGAAAACACTGTCGAGGTCTTGCCGACATCGACGGCAACGACGATCGTGGATGACGTGACTGGAGCTACAGGCACAGACACAACAACACCTCCGGGGTGTGTCAGGCGGTCCACGTGCGTCAACACACGGACCCCAAAAGGAATCAGTTACAGATCCCTTCCTGACACCTCCGGAGGCATTTGAGAAGGACTACCTCGATCTATATCAGCGGATCGGGCGCGTCCGGCGACCGCGGGTTGCGGCGTGCGCGCCGGATTCAGGATTTGTCTTCAGGGGTGTCATCGCCGGTGTCGGCCCCGGCGGCGCTGCCCTGGGGGGTCTCCTCGGCCGCGCTGTCGCCGCGCAGCCGGGCCCGTAGTTGTTCGCGGTCCCGGCGGCGGCGTTCGTCGACCGCGGCGATGCTGGCGGTCGCCCGGCGCCGCAGCGGGGTGAACACCCACATGCCCAGCGGGAGCGCGATGACGATGGCGAACAGCAGCGCCACCACGACCGGGAAATCACGCACCCCGATCAGCCGTCCCACCCCGAGGATCGCCGCGGTGACGACCACGACCAACGCCAGGCGTGCTGCGGCGTAAGCAAACACGTCGATGAGCAGGCGCGATCCGGACCGTTCGTCAGACACGGTCTGAGCCTACCGACGGCGCGTATATTGATTGGCAGGAGGTTTTTAGTGGCGTATTTACTCCTGATTCTCGTCCTGGCCGCACTGGTCTACGTCGGCTGGCGGGTGACCCGGATGACGGCCAACCGGCCGCGCACCCGGGTGATCGGCCCGGATGACGATCCGGACTTCCTGCGGCGGATCAATCCGCGGGACGACCAACCGCGGTCGTGACCGGGCGATGAACGTGCCCCGACCCGTCGGGCCCTAGCCGGCCGGGTCGGCGGTCCGTCGGGCACCCGGAAACCCTTCGGCGATGCGCGCCGCCAGAGCCAGCAACGCGTCGCGGGTTTCGGGCCGCAGCCGGTCCAGGTCGATCTCGGCCCCCGCTTCGAGGTGCGGGTCGAACGGCACCTGCAGCACCGCCCGGCAGCGCCGCGCGAAGTGATCGACCACCTTGTCGAGGTCGACCTTCACCTGCCTGCCCGCCCGCGGCCGCACGCCGTTGACCACCGTGACCGCCGAGCGCACCAGGTCGTCGTGGCCGTGGGCGTCGAGCCAGTCCAGCGTCGCCGAGGCGCTCCGCGCCCCGTCGACCGACCCGGAACTGATCACCACCAACGCGTCCGCCCGGTCGAGCACCGCCGACATCGCCGAATGCAGCATCCCGGTACCGCAGTCGGTGAGCACCAGGCTGTAGAAACGCTCGAGCACCTCCAGGGTCTGGTGATAGTCCTGCGCGCTGAACGCCTCCGACACCGCGGGGTCGGTTTCGGAGGCCAGCACCTCCAGCCGGCTCGGGCCCTGCGAGGTGTAGCGACGGACGTCGCTGTAGGCCTCGACGCCTTCGGCGTCACGCAGCAGGTGACGCACCGTGGCCGGGGTCTGCAACGGCACCTTCTGGCTCAGGGTTCCGCGGTCGGGGTTGGCGTCCACCGCGATCACCCGGTCTGACCGCACGCTGGCCAGGGTGGCGCCCAGCGAGGCGGTGATCGTCGTCTTGCCGACGCCGCCCTTCTGCGACAACAGCGCAATCCGGTAGCAGTGCCGCAGCGGCAGCTGCACCTGGGCAACCAACGCGTTGCGCTGGAGCACCTTCGGGCTCTCACCCGCATCGATCAGCCGGCCCGACGCGCGGTACAGCCATCTGCGCCAGCCCGCCGACGGGCCGCGCCCGGCGTTGCCCAGCAGCGCGACGGTCGAGGAGTCCAGAAACGGCGGTGGATCGGCGTCCGCGGCGGGCGGAGCCGGTGCAGACCCCTCGGGCGGGGTCGGCGCCGTCCATTCGGGGGGCACCGGGGCCATCGGGTCGGTGAACCGGTGCTGGGCCCGGAACCCGCCCGGCACCTCCGATCCCGGCAGCTCAGACAAGCGGCGAACCCCTCACCCGGCCGGATCAGCCGACGCCGGCGTAGGAATGCAGGCCGACCGTCACCAGGTTGATGAAGAACAGGTTGAACACCATGGCGACGAATCCGACGACGTTGATCCAGGCGGCCTTGCGGTCCCGCCACCCGGCGGTCGAACGGGCGTGCAGATACGCCGCGTAGACGACCCACGCGATGAACGACACCGTCTCCTTGGGGTCCCAGCCCCAGTAGCGCCCCCACGCCTCCTCCGCCCAAATCGCCCCGAAGATCACCCCGAACCCGAACACCGGGAAGGCGAAGATCGTTGTTCGGTAGGCGATCCTGTCCAGGGTCTGGGCATCGGGAAGCTTCGCCACGATGCGCGCGGCGGCACCGCCACGGCCCGGTTCGCCCAGCTTGGACATCTTGACCAGGAACAGGATGCTGGCCACCCCGGCGACCAGGAACACCCCCGAGCCGAGGCTGACCACCGACACATGGATCGGCAGCCAGTAGGACTGCAACGCGGGCATCACCGGAGCCGCCTGCGAGTAGAGCCACCGCCCGGACACCGTGAGCAGTATCAGTACCGGGACCAACACGAACACCCACAGTGAGCGGTACTGCGGCCGGCGCAGCACCACCGCCGCGGCCACCAGGCCGCAGAAGCAGGTGAGGTTGATGAACTCGTACATGTTGCCCCACGGGACCCGTGAGGTCGCCAGACCGCGCAGCACGATGCAGGCCAGCAGCAGCGCGATCCCGACATAGGCCAGCGCGACGCCGGAGGCGCCGATCCGCTCGTCGAACGAGCGGCGCGGTGCCTCGGCGACGACGCCCGGGGTTGCACTGTCATGGCCGACCCCGCCCGCGGAGCCTCCGGCGGTGATCAGTTCGCGGGTCTCGACCTTGCGGCTGCGGCTGTAGGCCAGCTCGACCGCCAACAGCACCAGCGCGACGACCAGCACGAGCACCGAGGACGTGAACGCCCAGTCCGAATAGCGGGCCAACCCGATGTCGATGGTGGTGCTCACCGCTGCCCCATCCGCTCGTCCCTCATCTGCTGGTCTGTTCGCTCGCAAGCTTCGCTCATGATCGACCCGCTTTCTTCTCATCTCGATCCGGCAGCGGCGCAGCCGCCTCGAAGCCGGCCAGCAGCCGCGCCGTGAGCCGCTCGAATTCGTCGCCCCAGCCGGAGTTGTCGGTGCGTGCCAGGCCGCCGAACTCGACGTTCACGGTACCCGCCGGGCCAGGGGTCAGTCGCAGCCAGACGCGGCGGCGGCGCACCACCAGCGACACCAACAGCCCCGCCATCATCGTCATCGCGAACACCAGCACCCAGATCTGGGCGGGGTCGTGGGAGACCTGGAGGTTGACGAACGGCACCGCGCCGTCGAACCGCACCACGGTGCCGTCGTCGAGCCGGGTGTCCTCACCGACGCGCAGGTTGACCCGCGCCTGCCGAATCAGCCGGTCCTGGCCGATCATCCGCGGGTCGAGGGTGAACAGCGACTGGGGACGGCCGGTGTCCAGACCGGTGTCGCCCTTGTAGATGTCGACCGCCACGGCGGGGTCGTTCATCTCGGGGAAGCTGGACGACAGCAGGGTGCCGTCGAGTTCGGCGGTCGGCGCGAAAAGGCCCTGGATGGCGATCTGGTTCTTGCGCCGCTGCGCCTCGTCGGGATAGGTGCCGCCGGGCGGGTCGAACCGCATCGCACCCGAAGACAGGAACGTGATCTGGTCGTCGGGCCGCCACTGCAGCGTCTGGGTGCGGGTCTGCCCGTCGGGGAAGGTCACGGTGAACGTGGGCGCATAGCCGTGGCCCTGCAGGTAGATCCGGTCCCCGCCGACCCGCAGCGGTTCGTTGACCTTCAGCAGGTAGTCCCGCCAGGTTCCGGTGTCGAGGTCCGCGCCGGCCTGGTATTCGATGTCGGCATCGTAGGACACCGCCTGCCCGCTTTCCAGGTACGTCGCCTCGAAGTCGTTGACGCGCACGCAGATCGGGTGCAGCGAAGTGCCGTCGACGGTGTTGCCGGCCCGGAACGAGTCGAACGCGGCGGGCGAGGCCGAGCAGAAGCCGGGGCCGCCGTCGGCGACGACGATGACGTTGCCCTCGTAGCTGAACATCTTTCCGGCGGCGATGGCGACCAGCAGGCCCAGCAGCGAGAAGTGGAAGACGATGTTGCCGAACTCGCGCAGATAGCCCTTCTCGGCCGAGATCTCGGCATTGTCGCCGTCCCGGCGGACGACCCGGCGCCAGCCGCGCAGCTCGGCCACCGCGGTTTCGGCCATCTCGGGCACGTCGTCGGCTCCGCCGGGCAACTCGGCCTCGTGGTGTTTGGGCAGCCGGCCGAGGTTGCGCGGCGCCGGTACCGAGGTCGCGCGCAGACTCCGCACGTGTTCGGCCAGGCGCGGAGTCAGACAGCCCACCAGCGAGATGAACAGCAGCACGTAGATCGCGGTGAACCAGAAGCTGGAGAACACGTCGAAGGCCTGTACCCGGTCCAGCCACGGCCCGATGGTCGAATGCTCGGCGATGTACTCGTCGACCTTGGCCTCGTTGAGGTTGCGCTGCGGCAGCAGGGCGCCCGGGATCGCGGCGAGCGCCAACAGGAACAACAGCACCAAGGCGGTGCCCATCGAGGTGAGCGTGCGCCAGGTGTTCCGCGCCAGGGCGAGCAGCCCCATCAGATCGGCAGCCGCACGTCGGAGACGAAGGCGTCGCGAATCCAGGACACGAACTCGTTCCACAGCCCGCTGACCAGCGCGACGCCGACCAGGATCAACAGCACGCCGCCGAAGATCTGGATGGCGCGGGTGTGGCGGCGCAGCCAGCCCAGACCCGACACCGCGCGCGCCGAGCCGAACGCCAGCAGCACGAACGGGATACCCAGGCCCAGGCAGTAGGCGAGCACCAGCGCCACGCCGCGGGCCACGTTGCTGCCCTCGGTGGCCGAGGCCACCGCGATCACCCCGGTCAGCGTCGGACCCAGACACGGCGTCCAGCCCAGCGCGAACACCGCCCCCAGCAGCGGCGCACCGCCCAGCGTGGAGATCTGGCGCGGCGCGAACCGGGTGTCACGCTGCAGCGCCGGCACCAGACCGATGAACACCAGGCCCATGAAGATGGTGACGACGCCGCCGATGCGTTGCAGCAGCAGCTGGTTGGAGATCAGCGTGGTGGTCATCCCCAGCACGGCCACGGTGCCGAGCAGGAACACCGCGGTGAAGCCGGCGACGAACAGCGCGGCGGCACCGGCCACCCGCAGCCGGGCGCCGCGCACCGCCACCCCGCTGGCTCCCGGCTCGGGCGACGCCGGGGCGGCCGACGGCGTGTCGACGCCCACCACCGCGGCCAGATACGACAGGTAGCCGGGCACCAGCGGCACCACGCACGGCGACGCGAACGACACGACTCCGGCCAGCACGCTGACCAGCATCGCCAGCAGCAGTGGGCCGCCGGTGGTCAGCGCGTCGAGCTGATCGGGGTTCACCGCTGCGCCGCCAGACGCTCGACCACCGGCTGCAGGTCCTCGGCGAGCAGTTCACGCAGGAACACCGCGGCGACACGGTGTTCCCGGTCGAGCACCACGGTCGAGGGGATCACGGTGGTCGGGTAGCGCCCACCGAACGCGAGCATCGTGCGCATGGACGGGTCGTAGATCGACGGGAACGTGACTCCGCGGTCGATGATGAAATCGCGCGGCGCGTCGATATTGTTGTCGCGCACGTCGATTCCGAGGAACGCCACCCCCTGGTCGCGGGTCGCCTCGTACACCTGCTGCAGCTCGGTGATCTCGGTGCGGCACGGGCCGCACCACTGCCCCCAGACGTTGATCACCACCACCTCGCCGGCGAAGTCGTCCAGCGAGATGACGCGATCGGTGTCCATCAGATCCGGGCCCGACAGCGGACCGGGACTGCCCCGGCTCTCGGGCGGATCGTAGAAGATGTCGGTCTGTCCGCCCGGGGCGACGAACTCGAAGGTGCCGCCCTGGGCGACAGCGTCGCTGCCGGTGGAGCACCCGGCGAGCGCGGCGGCGCCCAGCACCGTCACCATCGCCACGCGCGCCGCGATCAGCGCACGCCGAAGGGTCACCAGCGCCGTCACTGCCCGGACAACTCCGCATACCCCCAGCCCACGCAGTCGTCGTCGTGGAAGTAGAACGACGTCACCGATGCCAGGTTGCACATCCGCTTGGTCGGGAAATGGTGCAGCGCCTTGCCCGTCATCGAACGGCGCAGCGTCTCGACCGGCAGCTGGTGACTCACGCACACCGCCTCGTGCCCGACCGCCCCGGCCCGGGCCCGCTGCAGCGCCCGTGTCATCCGGGCGGCGATGTGGCGGTAGGGCTCACCCCATGACGGGGTCCGCGGGTTGCGCAGATGCCACCAGTTGCGCGGGTCCCGCAACGCTCCGTCACCGGGCGAGACCTTCTGCCCCTGAAACACGTTCGTCGACTCGATCAGTTCGTCGTCGGTGGCCACCACCAGACCGTGCCGGGCGGCTATCGGCGCCGCGGTCTCCTGGGCCCGCTCCAGCGGCGAGGCCACCACGTGGGTGATGTCGCGGGCGGCGAGCCAGTCGGCGACCGCGGCGGCCTGGGCCTGCCCGCGCTCGGACAGGTGGTAGTCGGGCAGCCGGCCGTAGAGGATCTTCTCCGGGTTGTGCACTTCACCGTGGCGCATCACGTGCACCACGGTCTGCTCGGTCATGCCGGCTCCGCGGCCTGGGCCGCGGCTTTCGCGGCGGTCGGCAGCGCTGCGGCGACGTGGTCGAAGGCGTCGTCGTCGAGTGCGGCGGAGACGAACCAGGTTTCGAAGGCGCTGGGCGGGGCGTACACGCCGGCGTCGAGCAGCCCGTGGAAGAACGCCGGGAATCGCCAGGTCTCGGTGGCCCGAGCCGTGGCGAAGTCGGTGACCGGATCGTCGGTGAAGAACACGCTGAACATGTTTCCGGCGCGCGGAATCTGATGGGCCACACCGGCACCCGTGAGCGCTTCGTCGATCAGGCCGATCAGCCGGTCGGCGTTGGCGTCCAGCGCCGCGTACACCTCGGCGTCGGCGGCGCGCAGCGTGGCCAGCCCGGCGGCCATCGCCACCGGGTTACCCGACAGCGTGCCCGCCTGATAGACCGGCCCGAGCGGGGCCAGCCGGCCCATCACCTCGGCGCTGCCGCCGAACGCGGCAGCGGGCAGTCCGCCGCTCATCACCTTGCCGAAGGTGAACAGGTCTGCCGCGACCGGTTCCAGGCCGTACCAACCCGACCGGCTGACCCGGAAGCCGGTCATCACCTCGTCGGAGATCAGCAGTGCCCCGTGTGCGGCGGTGATCCGGCGCAGCGCGTCGTTGAACCCCGGCAGCGGCGGCACCGTGCCCATGTTGCCCGGGCTGGCCTCGGTGATGACGCAGGCGATCTCGTCGCCGGCGCGGCCGAACGCCTCCTCGACCGCGGCGACGTCGTTGTAGGGCAGCACGATGGTGTCGGCCGCGGCGGCGCCGGTGACCCCCGGCGAGGAGGGCAGCCCCAGCGTGGCCACCCCCGACCCGGCGTCGGCCAGCAGCGCGTCGCTGTGGCCGTGGTAGCAGCCGGAGAATTTCACGATCTTGGCGCGGCCGGTGTAGCCGCGGCTCAGCCGGATCGCGCTCATGGTGGCCTCGGTGCCGGAGTTGACCAGCCGCAAGCGCTCGACCGGGGCGACCCGGTCGACGATCTCGCGGGCCAGTTCGGACTCCGAGGGGGTGGGAGCACCGAACGACAGCCCGTCGACAGCCACCCGCTGTACCGCCTCGACGACGGCGGGGTGGGCGTGGCCGAGGATCATCGGGCCCCACGAACACACCAGGTCGACGTAGCGGTTGTCGTCGGCGTCGGTCAGCCAGCAGCCACCGGCCGATGTGATGAACCGCGGGGTGCCGCCGACCGAGGAGAACGCGCGCACCGGCGAGTTCACCCCGCCCGGGATGACGTCACACGCCTCGGCGAACAACTTGGCGGACAGATCGGTACTGCTCATGCCGACCAGTGTCCCAGCTTGCGCGACCAGGTCCACTACAGGGTGTAGTGGCCACGGCTTCTACTCGATGGGGCTCAGCGCGAACACCGGGTGATCGGCGTCGTCGGGCAGCCGGCGCCAGTAGCCCTCGACCACTTTGCCCGCCAGCGGCCGGTAGGCCGCCAGGATCGGCGCACGCTGTTCGACGATCACCTCGGCGGCCACGTACCCGGTGTCGCCGACCGTGACCCGGGGGTCGGCGCGCACGTTCTTGACCCAGTCGGACTCACCCCGGGTGGACACCAGGTACTTGACGCCGTCCACTTCGGGGATGATGACGGGAATCTGCTGCGGACGGCCGCTGTGGCGGCGCGTCACGGTCAGGGTCTGGGTGCCGCTCATCCCGGTCGCCATGGCGATCCGGTTGAACACCCGCGCGGTGAACCAGGGGGGCTTGAGATAGGCCACACCGGGGAGTTTGATGGATGACATGCAACTGCCGCAATGGCTGGCGCGGTTCAATCGGCACGTGACCAACCCGATCCAGCGGATGTGGGCGGGCTGGCTGCCGATGATGGGCATCCTGACCCACGTCGGACGCAAATCCGGCAGGCAGTACCGCACACCCCTGACGGTGTTCAGCACGGCCGACGGGGTGGCCATCCTGCTGACCTACGGACCGGACCGGGACTGGCTGAAGAACGTCACCGCGGCCGGCGGCGGCAGCATGCGCCGCCACAACAAGACCTTCGAGGTGACCGACCCGCAGGTGATGAGCAGGGCCGAGGCTGCCCCGGCGGTCACCGGCGCGACGCGAGCTCTGTTCGCGCGACTGCCGTTCGAGTCGGCGGTACTGCTGCGGCGCGTCTAGCGTCAGCGCCGCGGGCTGATCCTCGCCGGAATAGGCCCCTTGGCCACGGTGGTGAACGGGACCTCGACGGGGAACTCGTCGTCGCCGGAGACGATCCGCATCGCCCGCACGATCGTCGCCAGCGCCAGGGTGGTCTCCAGCATCGCGAAGTGCTCGCCGATGCAGGACCGCGCGCCGGCGGCGAACGGCAGGAAATTCCACCGGTCGCGGCGCTTCATCGCCTCCGGGGTGAACCGGTCCGGGTCGAACCGGTCCGGATCCGGCCACAGCGCCGGGTCCCGGTGCAGCGCATAGATGCCGACGGCCAGCAGGCTGCCCGCCTGGACCCGGTGGCCGGCCACCTCGATGTCGCGTACCGCGAGCCGCCCGACCCCGGCGGCCGGTGGGCACAGCCGCAACGACTCACGCAGCACCTGCACCGTGTAGGCCAGCCGCGGAACGTCGTCCGGGGTCAGTGGCCGGTCGCCGAGCCCGGCGGCCTCGGCGGCGACCCGGTCCTGCACCTCGGGGTGGTGCCCGAGGATCCACAGCGCGTAGGTCAGCGCGGTCGCGGTGGTGTCGTGGCCGGCCAGCATGAAGATCAGCAGGTCGTCACCGATGTCGTCATCGGACAGCGGCTGCCCGGTCTCGGGGTCGGTGGCCGCGATCAGCGCATGCACCAGCGGTGCGTCTCGAGCCGGGTCGGCACGGCAGGCAGTCAGGATCTCGGCGGTGACTTCGCGCATCGCCGCGACCGCCGCGCGGGCCCGCCGCCGCGCCGGAGTGGGCAGCCACCGTGGTGCACGCAGGGGCCGCAGCGCACGGTCTGCGGTGTAGGACGACGCGACGTGCATGTGCTCGGCGATCACGGTCGCACGCTCGTTGAGGTCGATGCCGAGCACCGAGCGGCCCAGCGACTGCATCGTCAGGTGCCGGCATTCGACGTCGAGATCGACCGCACCGCCCTGGCCACGGGCCTGCACGAAGTTCTGCGCGGCGCGCGACATGTGCCCACCGAAGTCACGCACGTTGTGTGGCGTGAAGACCGGCTGCAGCGCCCGCTTGCGGGGCCGCCACGGCTCATTGGGCAGCACGAACAGGCTGTCACCGGCCATCGCGCGGACCTCGTCGTGCACCACACAGCGCTCCGCGGAGGCGTCGCTGCGACCGAGGACGTCGCGGATGCCCTCCGGGGAGAACACCGCGACCAGCGGCGGGCACAACCAGGTGGGCGCCAACTGCACCCGGGTGACCGGCCCGCCGGCTCCGCGGATCACCAGCTGACCGGTGTCCAGCGTCCTGACCAGCTTCGTCAGGGTGCGAAACGACAGCGGGTTCCTCGGCACCAGCGGAAGCGCGGCGACCTCCCGGTCGGCGTCGGCCAGGTTCGGGGTCGCCATCACGCCCGCCAGCGCAGGACCTCGCCGCGGCCTTCGGTCATGATGGCAGCCGGCATCACCCGCAACCGGTACGGGGCCAGGCGCAGGACGGCGAAGGCGTCGGAGGTGGGTCCGGCTTTCCACTGCGGGATGATCGCGGGGTCGTAGCCGACCGGTTCCGGGCCGGTGGCGAACTTCTGCCACACCGCCGTGCAGGTGTCGTCGTCGGTGTACCACTCGACGAGGCACTCCGCGGCACAGGTGTCCTGGGTCGGCGACCAGTAGCTGGCCGAGATGTACGGGTGTACCGCCAGGTGATCACGCTTGAGCTGGGTGGGGACGGTGGCCACCCAGCCGAACAGATCGGTTCCGTCCCATTCCCAGATCGGGTGCAGGATGCGGGTGCGCGGCCTGCCGCCGGCGTCCACGGTGGCCACCGAGGCCCACACGATCGAGTGGGCCATGTCGACGAAAGCGGGCGCGATCCGGTCAAGCCCGGCCGAAACGGTCACGGCCAGTCAGCCTAGGCGGACCGGCCGGAGACCGCGAGACCCGCCGCCGCCTCACTCGTCGAGTTTGTTGCGGAACTCCTCGGTGTTGCGGTACTCCACCTGCCCCTCGCGATCGGTCATCTCGACCTTGCCCTTGTCCTGGTCGTCGACCCAGTCGTTGATGGCGGTGCCGGCGACGGTGCCGCCGGTACCCGGCAGCGTCGTGGTCGGCTGGTTGTCCGGGTTGGCCTCGGCCACCTTGCGGGCCTTCTCCCGGTGCTCGTCGGTGACCTCGGGTTTCTCGGTGATCTGCTGTCGCGAAACATTGTTGGCGTCCATGCGTGTCGGGCTGCCCGAAAGTGTGATCTGCGAAACACCGGTTCAGGCCGGGACACTGCGCAGCGCCGCCGGCAGGCTGGGCAGGAAGTGCTGGCGGGCGAACGCCCGCAGGTCGTCGGCACTGTCGAGGGGTTGCGCGCTGGGCAGCAGCAGCACCATCGCCGCATAGCGCAGGATGCAGTCGGCGAGGTCGTCGACCGCCGCCGGCCCGATACGCTCGGCGAAACCGGGCGGGAAGATGACCCGCAGCGCGTCGGCCATCCGCGCGATCGCGGCCCGGTGGTGCCGCGACGCCAATTCGAGCACCAACCCGGGCTCGTCGACGATCATCTGGTGCAGCACCCGGTGGCTGCGGAACTTCAGGATCGACAGCGTGAACGCTTCGACATAGTAATTCGACTGGGGTGCAGTATTTTTCAGCTCTGCGGCGATGTCGGCGAACAGCCGCGTGTTCTCCCGCTCGATCACCGCGCCGACGAGTTCGTCCTTGTTGGCGAAGCGCCGGTAGATGGTCGTGCGGCTGACGCCGGCACGGCGTGCGACGTCCTCGAGGGCGACCCGGCGGTACCCGTGCCGCTCGAACTCGACGACGGCGGCGTCGAGGATGGTGGCCCTGGCCGAGTCAGCGTCGGGCATCGGTGCCGGCACCGGATCTGGAGAAGCCCTTGAGTGCATAGCCGCTGTAGCGCACCCGCATGGGCAGATGATCCCAGATCCAGTTCACCGGCTTCGACCGCCAGAACGCGGCGAAGCGCTGGTAGCGACGTTCCTGGGCGTCGGTCCAGGGCAACCCCAGCAGTTGGCGGGCCCGCGGCGGCAGCCCGCCGGTGGTCAGGAACGCCGCGGCCGGGTTGAACACCGGCGCCACCAGCCGCCACACCAGCGGGTGTACCGCCTTGGGTTTCGGGAACCCCTTTGTGACGTAGCCGACGCCGTATTTGGCACTCGGGTGTGCGACGAGGACCTCGTCCATCATCCGGTCCCAGTACTGCTCGAATTCTGCGTAGGTGGCGGGCATCGGCCGGTCGCTGACGCCGTAGCGGCGATACCAGGTCTTGGACTCGAGGTAGATCTGCTCCTTCTCGGAGTCGCTGAGCCGGTGCACGAAGGTGTCGGCGAAGTAGTAGACCTGCTCGACGAACGTGGCGTGTGCCCAGAAGTAGGTGTCGGGGTCCAAGGCGTGGTAGCGACGCGCCTCGCGGCCGTCGGCGGCGGGGACCTCCCCTTTGATGTCGTGGTGGAAGTCGCGCACCTGGGGGCCCGCGTTGTCGTCCTCGGAGCCGTAGACGGTGTTGAAGATCGGCGGAATGGTGCGGCGCAGCCGCTCGGCGGTGTCGGCGAAGAAGGTGGAGTGGTCGTACACGCCCTGGCCGAGTTCGGCCAGCATGTTCTGCAGCACCGCCGGGCGCGGCCCGATCAGGTACATCCGGTTGTCGCCGAACCACCGCCACACCAGCGACTCGGGCCCCAGCGGTAGCGCGTCGGGGGCGTGGCCGGGCTGCGGGTTCTGCGCCAACTCCGTCATAGGAGACAGTGTTACAGATTTTGCACTTTGTACCAAATGCTGCGAACGTGCGTTCCCTGTAGTCCGGATTCCGGCGGGACTACGGGGAATGCACGTTCGCGGCATCGGGCTCGATGTCCGGCATGGGCCGGCGCAACCGGCGCAACGCCGAGATCGCCACCACGGCGAGTACCCCAGCCACGGTCGCCAGCAGCAGCGACAGGGTCAACAGCGGCGCGTAGTACACCGTCGAAACCGTCGACGGCTCGCCCTCGAGGACCGGCGCCACCGCCACCTCCCGGCTGGCGGCCAGCCAGCTCAGCACGCTGCCGACGACGGCCAGATCGGCCAGCACCAGCACGATCAGCGCGCCGCGGCGGCTCACGACGACGGCTCCGGCGGGATGCGCTCCTCCAGCAGATTCGTCAGCGCGGCGCGCAGCTGCTGGTGCTTGCGGGCCCAGGCCTGAGCGGTGCGGTCGTTGGTCAACCGCACCCCGATGCCGGTCCGGCCCCGCGGCACCCCGGTGAGTTCCCCCAACGCCCGCGCGTACTGCCACTTGGGCGTCTCCGCACCGGTGGCCTCCGGGTAGATCCGGACGATGTCGTCGGTGCTGGTCACCTCGGTGCCCTGGCGCAACGAGTCGGCGGTCAGCTCCACCGACGTGTGGATCCGGGCCGCCTTGACCTGAATCGACAGGAACACGGTGACGAGCACGAAGAAGATCCCCGGCACCACCCATTGGATGCCGTAGCCCGCCGAGAGCTGGATCATCGCCATCGCGAATCCGGCCAGTGGACCGGCCAGCACCCACAGCCAGCTGGCGCCCTGCTCGTAGAACAGCACCTCCGGGGCGGCGGTGTCGGCCCCCTCGGCGGGTTCGGTCACGAGGAACCCTCCCGAGCGTACCAGTCGCGTGCGCTCGGCTGGACGCCCACGGCCACCCCGACCAGCATCGGCAGCAGCGCCAGCAGCACCAGCGGCTGCGCCACCCCGACCCCGATCGCCAGCAGCAGGATGACGACCAGGATGGCCAGCACCAGTCCGAAGGTGGCCATCCTGGAGCGGGCGTCACCCCGGCGGGCCCGCCCGGCCAGGAACGCCAGCCCCGCCGCGGCGGCGGCGGCACCACCGCCGCTGTACCGGTAGAGGGTCAGGTAGTCGCGCACCGATTCGTCGGAGATGGTCTCGGGCAGTGCCGAGCGCGCCACGTCATAGGTCGCGGTGAGGGCCATCAGACCGCCGACGATCATCACCACCGCGCCGCCGATGAAGCACCAGAACGCGATGTCGACCGTGCGGGGCCGGTTCGACGACTCGGGCGATGGGGACATGGTCGGGTCAGCCTAGCGAATCAGCGGGTGAAGAACTCGTGGGCGTCCTTGCGGTGCAGCAGATACACCCCGCCGGTGATCAGCACGGACCCGAAGATGGCCGCGGCCGCGTAGCCGATCTCGGCCGGCATCTGCCGTTCCCCGGTGAACAGGCTGGTCACCGAGAACACCACCGAGGCGATCGCACCGCCGGTGAGCAGGGTGCGTGCCCACCGGTAGCCCTGCCGCATCAGCAGCAGGAACGTCAGCACCACCGCGGCCAACACCATCACGAACACCAGCGAGATGGCGATCATCAGCCCGCTCGGGCGCTCCGTCGCGCCGAGCAGGTCGATGACGTAGCCGGCCACCATCAGCGGCAGCGCCACCACCCACAGCCAGAACGCGGTATCGACATCGACCGGCCGCTCCGGTGGCGCGCTCGGCGAGGTCACGACAGCCATCGGGCCGCGTCGACGGCCCAGTAGGTCAGCACGATGTCCGCACCGGCTCGCCTGATCCCGGTCAGTGTCTCGAGCGCAACGGCGCGACGATCGATCCAGCCGTTGGCCGCGGCCGCGCAGATCATCGAGTACTCGCCGGAGACCTGGTAGGCGGCGACGGGCACCGGGGAGATCTCGGCCGCGGCGCGCACCACGTCGAGGTAGGCCATCGCCGGCTTGACCATGACGATGTCGGCGCCTTCGGCGAGGTCGAGCTCGATCTCGTGGACCGCTTCCCGCGCGTTGCCCGATTCCTGCTGATACGTGCAGCGGTCGCCGTCGAGGCTGGAGACCACCGCGTCGCGGAACGGGCCATAGAAACCGGAGGCGAATTTCGCCGCGTAGGCCAGGATCGCGGCGTCAATGAAACCGGCGGTGTCCAGGCCGTCGCGGATGGCCCCGACCTGGCCGTCCATCATTCCGCTGGGACTGATCACATGGGCACCGGATGCTGCCTGTGCCACAGCGAGTTCGACGTAGCGCTCGATGGTGGCGTCATTGTCGATCCGGCCGCCCCGGTCCAGCACGCCGCAGTGCCCGTGGTCGGTGAACTCGTCGAGGCACGTGTCTGCCATGAGGACCGTCGAGTCGCCGAGGTCAGCAGCCAGGTCACGCAGCGCGACATTGAGGATGCCGTCAGGATCGGTGCCGGCGGTGCCGGCGGCGTCCTTGTGCTCGTCGAGCGGGATGCCGAACAGCATCAACCCGCCGACACCGGCCTCGACGGCCTCTGCGGCCGCCTTCCGCAACGAATCCCGGGTGTGTTGGTAGACCCCCGGCATCGAGGCGATCGGGCGCGGCTCGGTAATCCCGTCGGCGACGAACATCGGCAGCACCAGATGCCTGGGCTGCAGGGAGGTCTCCGCGACCAGCCGGCGCATCGCCGGGGTCGATCGCAGCCGCCGCGGCCGATGACGGGGAAACGCCACTAGCGCACCTCTCCTTGTCCACGAAACGGCATTCCGGCAGCGAAAGTGCGAGTGAGAACCTGCTGGAATGCCATTTCGGCGAGTTCCTAGCGGCGGCGGCTCTTCTTCCGCGGCGGTGGCAACGCGCCCTCCGCGCGCAGCCGCGCCGCATGCTCGGCCAGGGCCTCCACCAGCGGACCCACCGCGGCCACCTCCGGCTGCACGTCGACGCGCAGACCGAATTCCGCTGCGGTTTCGGCGGTCTTGGGTCCGATGCAGGCCACGATCGTGCGCGCGTGCGGCTTACCGGCGATACCGACCAGGTTGCGCACCGTCGAGCTCGACGTGAAACACACCGCGTCGAAACCACCGGTCTTGATCATCTCGCGGGTGTGCGCCGGCGGCGGAGCAGCACGCACCGTCCGGTAGGCGGTGACGTCCTCGATCTCCCAGCCGCGTTCGCGCAGCCCCTCGGCCAACGTCTCGGTGGCGATATCGGCACGCGGCAGCAGCACCCGGTTCACCGGGTCGAAAACGTCGTCATACGGCGGGAATTCGTCCAGCAGACCCAACGACGACTGCTCACCGGTGGGCACCAGTTCGGGGTTGATGCCGAAGGCACGGACCCGGTCGGCGGTGGCCTGCCCGACGCAGGCGATCTTCACCCCGGAGAACGCGCGGGCGTCCAGCCCGAACTCGTTGAACTTCTCCCACACCGCGCGCACGGCGTTGGTGGAGGTGAACACCACCCACTGGAACCGACCGTCGACCAGCCCCTTGACCGCCCGCTCCATCTGGGCCGGGCTGCGCGGTGGTTCGACGGCGATGGTCGGCACCTCGATCGGCAGCGCGCCGTGGCCGACCAGCCGCTCGCTCATCTCGCCGGCCTGGTCCTTGGTGCGCGGCACCAGCACGGTCCAGCCGTACAGCGCACGGCTCTCCCACCAGTTCAGCTTGGCCCGGTTGGTGACGGTGCGGCCGATGGTGACCACCAGCGGCCCGGCCAGTGGGCCGGCCGGCGGGGTGTCGCTGGCCGCGGCGGCCAGGGTGTTCTTGTCCAGCAGGCCGGCCAGCGTCGTCTCCAGCGAGCGCTGCTGGCAGGTGGTGCCGTTGGCGGTCACCACAGCCGGAGTGGTGTCGGCCAGCCCGTAGTCGATCAGGGTGCGCGCCGCTTCGGGCAGGTGCGAGGCCGTCGCGTGCAGGATCAGCGGACCGGGAGCTGCCGCCAGAGCAGCCCAGTCGACGTCGCCGCGCACATCGGCCACGGTGTGTGCCGATCCCAGCGGCAGGCCCGCGTAGGTGGGCACCGCGGTGGTGTCCGGCAGCCCCGGCACGATCTCGAACGGCAGCTGCGTCTTGGCCAGCGCGTTGACCTCGGTGATCACCGAGTCCACCGACAGCGGGTCGCCGGCGACCAGCCGGACGACGTCGCAACCGGCCTTCGCCTCGGCGACCAGCGTCTTGGCGACCTCGGCAGGGTCCCCCAGCGCCGGGCGGACGTCCGGGCCGCCCGGGATCACCGGGGCTGCCTCGGCGTCGCCACGACCGCCCTTGCCCCCGGACTTGTCTGTCTTGGTGGCCACCTCCGGCAATGGGCCCGACGGCGGTGGCAACTCGGCCCCGACGAGGGCCAGCACCGCTTCGGGCACATCGGGATCGGTGAACACCAGCGCGGCGTGGGCCAGCACCGTACGGGCTCGTGCGGTCAACAGGCCCGGGTCACCGGGCCCGGAACCGACGAACGTGATGCGGCCGGGCTTGCCCTTACGCCCTCGCATGCCAATCTGGCGAGTCATCTGTCTCTCCCGCGTTCGTCCAACAGATCGCGCGCTCCCAGCTCGAACAACTCCGCGGCCACCGAGAGCCCCAGCTCCCGTGCCCGACCGGGTGTCCCGATACCGGACGCACGGATCACATCGGATCCGTCTAGCGTCGCCACGCAGCCGCGCAGCGACAGCTCTTCGAAGACGCGGCCGTCCTCATCGATCGACTCGACCACCTCGGCGATCGCGCCTACCGGTGCGGAGCAACCCGCCTCCAGTTCGGCCAGCAGGGCTCGCTCCGCGGTGACCGCTGCCCGGGTGTCGGCGTCATCGAATTCCGCCAACAGTTCCGCGAGCCCGGTATCGCCGGCACGGCATTCGACCGCCAACGCACCTTGGGCCGGTGCCGGCAACATCTGTACCGGTTCCAGCGCCTCGGTGACGGCGTCGAGACGACCGATGCGGGCCAAACCCGCCCGGGCCACGACGACGGCGTCGAGATCACCGCTGCTTACCCTGTTCAACCTGGTATCTAGGTTGCCTCTTAGGGGGCGGATTTCCAAACCGAGACCCAGTGCTCTAAGCTGTGCCGCCCGGCGCGGGGACGACGTCCCGATGACCGATCCGGCCGGCAACTCTCCGAGCACCAGTCCGTCGCGCGCCACCAGGGCGTCCCTGGGGTCCTCGCGCACCGGGATCGCCGGGATCTCGAACCGCGGATCGGGAGCCGTCGGCAAATCCTTGTAGGAGTGCACGGCCAGATCCACGCTGCCGTCGGCGATGGCCTCGCGCAGCGCCGCGGTGAACACCCCGACGCCGATGTCGGCGATGGGTGCGCTGGACCGGTCGCCGGCGGTGGACACGATCACCAGCTCCGCCTCGTGCCCGGCGGCGGTCAGCGCGTCGCGCAGCACACCGGCCTGGGTGGTGGCCAGCAGGCTGCCCCGGGTACCTATACGGATCACGTGATGTCTCTCGGCCGGCTCTGGATGCGCAGCGGAGTCACTCGGTCTTGTCGAGATCAGTTGCCACCAAAGGTAGTTCGCCAGCGGCGACCGCATCGACGGCCTGCTGGTCGAGTTCGAACAGTTCGCGTAGCGCCTCGGCGTAGCTGTCCCCGCCGGGCGCGCTGGCCAGCTGCTTGACCCGCACCGTCGGCGCGTGCAGCAGCTTGTCGACCACCCGTCGCACGGTGTTGGCCACCTCGTCGCGATGCGCGGAATCCAGCCCGGGCAGCCGGTTGTCCAGCCTGAGCAACTCCGCCTCGACCACGTCGGCGGCGCGCTGCCGCAACGCGGTGACGGTCGGGGTGACCTCGGCCATCCGCTGGCCGGCCAGGTAGTTGGCCACCTCGGCGGCGACGATCGCGCGGGCGGCCTCGGCATCGGTGGCGGCGGCTCGCGCCGACGGCTCACGCTGGATGCGGTCCATGTCGACGACATGCACGTCGGGCAGTCCGGCAACCGCCGGGTCGACGTCGCGCGGCATCCCCAGATCGCAGATGACCAGCTGTTTGGGGTCGTGCACATGGGCCAGCCCGCGGTGCACGTCGGCCAGTGAGACCACCGGACGCACCGCCCCGGTGCAGCTGACGACGACGTCGGCGTCGGTCAGCAGCGGCGGCAGATGGTCGAACGGGAAAGCCTCGGCCTCGGCGCCGTGCCCGCGGATGATCTCGGCGAGCCGCTTGGCCCGGGGCAGCGTCCGGTTGACCACATGGATGCGCTCGACCCCGGCACGGATCAGTTGCCGGGCGGCCAGCGCCCCCATCGAACCGGCACCGACCACCACCGCGCGGCGTCCGGCCAGCGAGCCCAGCCGGTCCTCGGCCATCCCGAGCGCGACCGAAACCACCGACGCGCCTGCGGCGTCGATCCCGGTTTCGGAATGCACCCGTTTGCCCACCAACAGCGCCCGCTGGGACAGCTCGTGCAGGGTGCGGCCCACGGTGTGGTTGGTTTCGGCGGCGGCGTAGGCCCGGCGCACCTGGCCCAGCACCTGCTGCTCACCGATCACCGCCGAGTCCAGGCCGCTGGCCACCGCGAACAGATGCTCGACAGCTGCCTCGGCGTAGCGCACGTAGGCGTACTTGGTGAGATCCTGCAGCGACATCCCGGAGTACTCGGAGAGCACCTGCCCGATCACCGAGAGGCCGCCGTGGAAGGCCTCGACCACGGCATAGACCTCGACGCGGTTGCAGGTGGACAGCACCATCGCCTCGGTGACCAGCGACGACTGGAGCACCTGATCGATGATCTTGGCCTGGTCGGATTCGTCCCGGCTCAGCTGCTCGAGAACGGATACCGGCGCGCTGCGGTGCGAAACGCCGAAAAGCAACACGCTCATGGCCGCACCACCACGCTCAGCACGTCTTCAAAGGTAGTCGTTAACCAGTTGGGCTACCAAATTTGCTCGATCATTCGTTCCCGAGGTCGGCGCGCAACCGTTCTTCGTCGACCTCCCAGTAGCTGTGCTCGGTCCCGTCCAGCAGCACCACCGGCAGCCGGTCGCCGTACTCGGCGCGCAGCGACGCGTCGCCCGCCGCGGCGGCGGCGTCGACGTCCGTCGATGTCCAGGCAAAGCCCACTTCAGCGGCCAGCTCGCCCAACCGCGTCGCGGCCGCGGCGCACATCGGGCAGCCCTGCCGGGTCAGCAACTGCACGTGTCGATCCACCTCGCCAGTATCGCCGTCAGGTGTCCTAGTGTTGTAACCGTGTCCGATACCGGGGGATCTCAGGTCGGGTTCGACGCGCAGCGGCTCGCCGGCGAGGTCAGCGCGGAAGTCGCTGCGCAGACGCTCGGCATGCAGCTCGAGACCCCGGCCGAGCCGGAGGAGAAGCCACCGCCACCGCCGCCGGACCTGACCGCGGCGGCGTTCTTCGACGTCGACAACACCTTGGTGCACGGCTCGTCGCTGGTGCATTTCGCCCGCGGGCTGGCAGCCCGGGAGTACTTCACCTACAAAGACCTGGCCCGCTTCGCGCTCGCCCAGGCCAAGTTCCAGCTCACCGGCCGGGAGAGCAGCGAGGACGTGGCCGCCGGCCGCCGCAAGGCGCTGTCGTTCATCGAGGGCCGGTCCACCGCCGAGCTGGTGGAGCTGGGCGAGGAGATCTACGACGAGATCATCGCCGACAAGATCTGGCCCGGAACCCGCGAGTTGGCCCAGATGCACCTCGACGCCGGCCAACAGGTGTGGTTGGTCACCGCCACGCCCTACGAGCTTGCGGACACCATCGCGCGGCGGCTGGGGCTGACCGGCGCGCTGGGCACGGTGGCCGAGTCGGTCGACGGCGTGTTCACCGGAAGGTTGGTCGGCGACATCCTGCACGGCACCGGCAAGGCGCACGCGGTCCGCTCGCTGGCCATCCGGGAAGGGCTCAACCTGCGTCGGTGCACGGCGTACTCGGACAGTTTCAACGACGTGCCGATGCTGTCGCTGGTCGGCACCGCGGTGGCCATCAACCCCGACACCGACCTGCGCGACATCGCCCGGCAGCGCGGCTGGGAGATCAGGGACTTCCGTACCGCGCGCAAGGCGGCCCGAATCGGGGTGCCCTCTGCGCTGGCGCTGGGCGCGGCCGGCGGGGCGCTGGCAGCGGTGGTGTCGCGCCGCCAGGAGCGCTAGCGGGTCGACCGGGCACGGACAACGGCGCTGATAGGCTCGCGCCACCTCGAGATCACGGAAAGACGCCGGCATGAGCATCGCTGAAGACATCATCGGAACCCACTACCGGTACCCGGACTACTTCCAGGTCGACCGCGAGAAGATCCGCGAGTTCGCCCGCGCCGTCAAAGACGAGCATCCCGCCCACTTCACCGAAGAGGCGGCCAGGGAATGCGGCCACGACGCGCTGATCGCGTCCCTGACGTTCCTGTCGGTCGCCGGCCGCCGCGTGCAGGCCGAGATCTTCAACCAGTTCGATCTGCCGATCAACATGGAGCGGGTGCTGCACCGCGACCAGAAGCTCATCTTTCACCGGCCGATCCTGGCCGGCGACAAGTTGTGGTTCGACTCCTACCTGGATTCGGTGACCGAATCACACGGAGCGGTGCTCACCGAGATCCGCGGTGAGGTGACCGACGACAACGGCGAGCGCGTGATCACCAGCATCGTCACCGTGATGGGTGAGGCCGAGTCGGACACCGAGGCCGACGAGCTGACCGCCAAGGTGGCCGCAGGCCGGGATGCCGCGCTGTCGAAATTCGTTGCTGGGCAAAAGTAAGCGGGGTTATCCCCGAATCATCGCGGTCAACCCAGGAACATGTTCCGGCGGTTGGCGAGCAGCTGGTACAGCGTCTGCTGGATGGTCTCGCGGACCTGATCGGTCAGCTCGAAGGTGACCATCGGATCCTCGGCCGCCGACTCGTCGTAGTCGGCGGTGTCGATCGGCTCGCCGAACTGGATGTACCACTTCGACGGCAGCGGCACCACGCCCAGCGGGCCGGCCAGCGGGAACAGCGGGGTCACCGGGAAGTACGGCAGCCCCAACAGCCGTGCCAGCAGCTTGACGTCGGCGACCATCGGGTAGATCTCCTCGGATCCGACGATGGAGCACGGCACGATCGGCGCCCCGGTGCGCAGCGCCGCCGAGACGAACCCGCCGCGGCCGAAACGCTGCAGCTTGTAGCGGTCCTTGAAGTGCTTGCCGAGGCCCTTGTAGCCCTCCGGGAACACCGCGGTGAGCTCGCCGGCCGCGAGCAGGCGGTGCGCATCGTCGGTGCAGGCCATGGTGTGTCCGGCCTTACGGGCAGCCTGCCCGACCACCGGCATGTCGAACACGATGTCGGCGGCCAGCAGCCGTAGGTCCCGGTGGGCGGGATGGTGGTCGCGCACCGCGACCTGGGTCATCAACCCGTCGAAGGGCAGCACCCCGGCGTGGTTGGCCACCACCAGTGCCGCACCGGACTCCGGCAGATTCTCGATACCGCTGACCTCGACCCGGAACCAGGAGTTGAAGAACACTCTCAGCAAAGGCAGAAAGATTGCGTCGTTGAGGTGCGGATCGAAGCCGAACTCGTCGACGGCGTAGTCGCCCATCATCCGTTTGCGAACGAAGTCGGCGACCGCGGCGATGCGCTTGGCGAGTTCGGTGGGCTCCGCGTCGGAGTCCGGCGCGCCGACCGAACCGCCCCGCCGATCGTCGATCTCGCGGACGACGGCGGCGATCTGCTCGGCCGAGGCATGACCGCCCGGATCGGTCAGCAGCGACGGATGCCGGCGCGCGGCATCGGCGCGCTGCGCCGCCGCGCGACGCTGGGCTGCACTTCGATTTGAATTCGAATGCAGCGGAATAACTTTCGCTTTGGGCTCGCCCGCCAACGTGGTTTTCCTCTCCCCCGATTCCCCCCCGGTCCTCAGTATGGGTTTGAGTCTAGCGCCCCCAGCGCTGCGCCGCCCCCACGGCGCGTTCCTCGACCGAGCGTACCCACAACGGATCGATGATGGGCTTGAGTCCGCGTCCGCGGACGTAGTCGTCGAACGCCTCGACCGTGGTCCACTTCGTCGAGTAACCGAGTTCGTTGCGCATCCGGGCGGTGTCCATCACCCGGCCGTAGCTCAGGTAGTCGAGTTGTTCGCGGTCCAGCTCCGAGTTGCGGGCGGCCCGTTGCAGCGAATCCACAGCAACCAACGCCGGCCGCGGCACCGGCAGCGGCAACCGTCCGGATCGGCGGATGGCCTGGCTCATCATGATGACCCCGGAGGCGCCGATGTTGAACGTACCGGCCCGGCCGGCCATCGTGGCCCGCTCCATCGCGCCCAGCGCGTCCTGTTCGTGCAGCAGCTGCATCCGCGCGTCGTGACCGATGACGGTCGGCACCACCGGACCGGCCAGGTACCGCGACAACGCGGTGTCCATCGCCGGCCCTATCATGTTGGCCAGCCGCAGGATGGTCACCGCGATATCGGGCCTGCGCCGCCCCAGCCCCCGGGCATAGCCCTCGATGTCGATGCTGTCGCGGGCGAACCCTTCGCCGGGCGGCCTGCGCCGGCTGCTGGCCTCGTCGAACAGCACCGGGTCGCGGGCACTGGAGCCGTACACCTCCGAGGTGGACTTGAGAATCACCCGACGCACCGACGGCGCCTTCTGGCAGGCCGCGAACAGCTGGATGGCCCCCATCACGTTCAGTTCCTTGAGGGTGGCCCGCCCACCGGACCGGGGAGCGTAGGACGCGGCGGCGGCATGCACGACCGTATCGACGTCACCGTTGCGGATGACCTTGGCGATGAACGGGTTGCGGATGTCGGCCCGGACGAACTCGGCCCGGCCCATCCGGCGCAGCAGATCCTTGCTCGGCGCGATCGCGTCGACCGCGATCACGTGATTGATCAGCGGATTCTGCGCCAGGCGGGCGGTCAGATAACCGCCGAGGAAGCGGCATGCGCCGGTGACCAGCACGACCTTGGGGTAGTCGATCGGACCACCGGATTCGGGTGAATCCGACTCGCCCCCTGTTCGACCGCCGGAACGACCGTCAGAATCCATCCAGCCAGCCTAGTGGTGGGCCCGACGGGCTACTTGCCCAGTTTTCTGCGCTGCACCCGGGTGCGACGAAGCAGCTTGCGGTGCTTCTTCTTCGACATGCGCTTGCGCCGCTTCTTGATGACAGAACCCATGAACTCCGCTACCTAAAGTTGTCTTCGACGATCTCGACCGGTCACATTACCTGGGGGCGGTGGCCACGACGAAATCCACCTTTTGCTGACGAAACCGCGGGGAGCCGTCGACAAAAAGGTGGCGCACGCCGTGATCGACGACGCTCAGCCGGCGTCGAAGTACGAGCTCTCCAACATGTCGTGGACGGCCTTGGCGTGCACCCGGAACGAGCGACCGACCCGGACAGCGGGCAGCTCACCGTTGTGCACGAGGCGGTACACCGTCATCTTGCTGACCCGCATCAGGCTCGCCACCTCGGCGACGGTCAGAAATTGAGCGCGGGGCTGTTGGCCGTCGGCCTGTCCGGCGTCGCGCGCCGCCTTTCCGCCGGCCGAATCCCGCGCCGATGGCCCGTTCATAGACGTCATCGCAACCCAATCCATCAGGCACGGGCAGTTCCAGCGGCTTCCCCACCGCTGGCACCGACCCGTGCTTACCACTGGGAGAATAGCGTGGCAGGTGGGGTTACTGCGACGGGTGTGGGCTAATCCGTCCGAAATTCCTTAACTACTCGGATGTAATTCCCAGCTGCTCAGAGCGCGTTTTCGCGGCCTCGACCGCGCTGGCCACCGCCTCGCGCAGACCGTGCCGTTCCAGTTCCCGCAGACCAGCGGCGGTGGTACCACCCGGTGAGGTAACAGTAGCGCGCAACTGGGCCGCCGAGGTGTCAATCATCGAGCCCATCTGCGCGCTCCCGTCGGACTCGGCCTGATCGAGACGCTCCAACAACATCGCCGCCGACCCGGCCATCGTCTGGGCCACCAGATCGGTGGCCACCGACCGCGCCAGCCCCGAGGCCACCGCGGCGTCGACGAGCGCCTCGACCATCAGGAGGAAGTACGCCGGTCCCGAACCCGACACCGCGGTGACCGCGTCGAGCTGGGACTCCTTGACGGTCAGCACGCCGCCGACCGCGTCGAACAGCGCCGAGACCGCCTTGAGGTGCTCCGGGGTGGCGAACCGGCCCGGAGCCAGCGCACTCACCGCGCCGCCGACCAGCATCGGCGCATTCGGCATCACCCGGATGACCGGCGCCCCGGCCGGCAGCTTGTTCTCGTAGAACGCGGTCGTCACGCCCGCGGCGACCGACACGAACACCTGCTCGGCCGAATCGGTCTCCGCCTTGGCCGCCGTGTCGGCGATCTCCCCGATGAGGTTCTGCACATCATGGGGCTTGACCGCGACGACGACGTAGGTCGCGGTGTCGACCGCGTCGGACACCGACGTCACCAACACCGAGTACTTGTCGGACAGGTACTTCGCGCGCTCGGCGCTCGCCTCGGCGACCACCAGATCCTTGACCTGGCGTCCGGCTCGCAGCAACCCGGCCAGCAGCGCCTCGCCGATGTTCCCGCCGCCGATGATCGCGATTCTGGACATGTCGCACAGCATCGCACGGCACGCCTCAGCTCGGCGCGGGCGGCACCATCGCCAGCTGACGGGTCTGCACGACGATCCGGCCCTCGCAGTCGACGACGATGTGGTCCTCGTCGAACCAGTCCTGGCCGATCTGGGTCGTCGTACACAGCACCCGCAACCAGCCGTCGGCCGGCGTCGCCCGCAGATAGGCCGTCAGCTGAACCGTCGGCGCCCAGCCGAACCGATCCACACCGAACGTCACCGGAGCCGACACATCGCCGCACAGCAGCGCGAACAGGACGTCCGGAGCGACCCCACGCGGGCGCACCCAGTACTCGATCAGCGGCGGGCCCCCGTCCGAGCGACGCTCGAACGTCGTCAACGACGGCCGGATGTCACAACCGTGGGCCAGATGGACGATGTCGGCCATCCGGTGGCCCGGTCCGATCGGCTCCAGTGCCGGCGGCGGCTCGGGGGTCATCAACGGCACCACCGGGTTGTCCGACAGCAGCGGCGGCACGTGGTGTTCGGGCACCCCCATCGTGATGGCCGCCAAGACGGCCGTTCGGCCGCCCTGACTGAGCTCGACGTCGACCAGCCCGATCCGGCGGCCCCGCTTGCGCACCGTGGTCGCCACCCGCATCGGGCCGGGATCGGGCGCCCACAGGAAGTTCCCCGACACCGCGATCGGCTCCACCCCGGATTCCGGGCCGGCCCCGTACTCGGTGCGCGCGGCGTTGGCACACAACGCCAGCATCGCGCCACCGTGCACCTTGGGCCCGATCGTCCAGTGCTCGTTGAGCACCCCGTCGTAGACGCCGTCCCCGGCCGGGGTCAGCGCCATGGCGTCGGTGAACAGGGTCGAACTCGTCATCAAGCGGTCCTCGTGTGTCCGGTGCTGCGCGGAGTCAGCGCAGCAGGTGCGCGCGGGCGAACTTCAGCGACTCGACCAGCAGCGACTCCCGTTCGGCCGCGTTCCGCGCGGCCGAGGTGGTCACCTCGAGAATGACATGCCCGGCGAAGTCACCGGCAGCGAGCATCTCGCAGATCGCCACGGTGGGCTGGGTGCCGCGGCCGGGCACCAGATGTTCGTCGGTGGACGCGCCGCTGCCGTCGCACAGGTGCAGATGCACCAGGCCGTCCCCCATCCGCGCGGCCATGTCGACCGCGTCGGTGCCCGCGGTGGCGGTGTGCGACAGATCCAGCGTGTAGTGCTCGTGCCCGCCGTCGAGCGGGTCGAAGGACGGCGCGAACGCCGAGATCCCCGGCCCGGGCGCCCCACCGCGTTTGCGCATCCGCTCGATCGAGGTCTGGCCGGCCCCGAAGAACCGGTCGGCGCGGAACGGGAACATGTTCTCCACCGCCACCATCACCGCGCTGCCGGCCTCGAGTTCGGCGACCTGGTCGGCGAACCCCTCGGCATACCGGCGCTGCCAGCGAAACGGCGGGTGCACGACCACGGTCTGGGCGCCGAGCTGCTCGGCCGCGCGCACGCTTCGCTCCAGCTTCGGGATGGGGTTCGCGCCCCACACCCGCTGGGAGATGAGCAGACACGGCGCATGCACCGACAGCACCGGCACCTGATAGCGCTCGGACATCTCGGCGATGGCATCGATGTTCTGACTCACCGGCTCGGCCCACACCATCAGCTCGACACCGTCGTAGCCCAACTTGGCCGCGTACTCGAATGCCGCCTCGGTTCTCAGCGGATAGACCGAGGCCGTCGACAGACCGACCTTGATGGCGGGACGCACGATGCGGGGGCCGTCAGCCCGATTGCAGCAGCGCCAGCGGGCCCAGCGTCACCAGTGCGCCGACAGCGACCGCGATCAGCGTGCTGCCGATGTCCTCGGTCTTGCGCACCACCCGCACGCCGACCACCAGGCCCAGGATCACCAGCACCGAGAGCACCAGCGCCACGATGTTGTTCCACTTCCACAGCTGGTCGAAGGCGATGAACAGGCCGGCGCCGAACACCACCGCCAGAACACTCTGGCCGACGATCCAGGCTCCGTGCGCGAAGGAGGACATCGGCCGGGACCCGACCAGGTCCGCGTCGTCGAGTTCGGCCTCGTCGAGGGTGTCCAGATCGCCGTCGGCCCCGCCGCGCCGGTCCAGGTCGTCGGCCACGGTCTGGCCACCGAACAGCGGCTCGGGCGAGGACCGCAGATAGGACGGCAGGCCGTCGTCATCCTCGGACCCGGTGTGTCCGGTCTCGGCGTCCACCGCGTCGACCGCGTCCAGGTCGTCGACGTCGGCGGCTTCGGTGTCCTCGGCGGCGGCCAACAGCGCGGTGGCGTCGACCTCGCCGTCGGACCCCTCAAGCGGATCGGGGCTCATCTGTTCGGCGTCGCCGCCGGTGTCCTGCCGCTTGAGCCGGCCGAAACCAAACCTCCGCGGCGGGGTGACCTCGGCCGGTTCGGCGGCGCGCTGCTCGACGCGGGCCGAATATTCGGCCACCGCGTCCGCGTACTCGTCGTCGCTGCCTTCGGCGCCGTCCGCACCTGCCTCAGGCTCGACCTCGACCTCCGTCCCGACCTCCGTCCCGACCTCCGTCTCGACCTCCGTCTCGAGTTCGGGCTCGGGCTCGGGCTCAGCTTCGATCTCGGCCTCGAGCTCAGGTTCAGGCGGCGTCCCGACCTCGGCCTCGGCTTCGGCTTCGGCTTCGGCTTCAGGCTCGGGCAGCGTCTCCGGTTCGGCTTCGGGACCGGTCTCGGCTTCGGGACCGGTCTCGGCCTCAGGCTCGGTCTCGACCTCGGTCCCAGCCTCGGCCTGATCGACCGCACCGTTGGTCGCCGGGGCCGGCCCGGCCTCGGTCGCGGCTTCTTCGGGAGCGGCTTCCCCGGGAGCGGGGGCCGGCTCCTCATCCCGGATGACCGGGATCTCTCCGGTCAGCTCGGCGACGCTGACGGCGTCAGCATTGCCCCGGCGCCGACGGCGCCTGCCGCCGACCGGGGGTGCGCCGATCGTGCCGTTCTTGGCCAGCAGCTCGGCGACCGAAATCGGCCGCGTACTGCTGTGGTCATCTGATCCAGTCATCGCCTGTTGCCTCTGAGCCTCGCTGCTTACCGTCCAGCATCGCGTACCGAGATCAGCCGCGAGGCCGATTTTCCTGCTCCACCACTACTGCCAGCTGGGTCAGCTCCACCGACGAGCGCGGTGCCGTCGGCTTCGCTGTCGAGTTTCCGCAGAATCAGACCCTCCCGCAACGCCCAGGGACAGATGTCCACACTCTCGATACCCAGCGCTTTCATCGACGCTTCGGCCACCAGAGCGCCGGCGACGATCTGCGGCGCCCGGTCCGAGCTCACTCCCTCCAGTTCAGCACGGTCGGACGCGGTCATCCTAGAGATGAATGCGATCAGCTGCCGCAAACCGGCCGCGGTGAGCGTCCGCTTCACCCGCGGGCCGGCCCCCGACGGCGCCGCACCGGTCAGCCGGGCCAGGGACCGGAAGGTCTTCGACGTGGCCACCGCCAGGTCCGGGCCGCCCGCCTCGGCGATCTCGGCCGCAGGCTCCGACAACTCCTTGGCCAGCCAGTCGCGCAGCATGTTGACCCGGCGCCGACCGGGCGGATCGTCGGGCAGCCACTCGCGGGTCAGGCGCCCGGCCCCCAGCGGCAGCGACAGCGCGACGTCGGGTTCCTCATCGACACCACTGGACAGCTCCAGCGAACCCCCGCCGATGTCGATGTTGATGATGCGCCCCGCGCTCCAGCCGTACCAGCGACGCACCGCCAGGAACGTCAGCCGGGACTCGTCGACGCCGCTGAGCACCTGCAGCGCCACCCCGGTCTCGCCCTTGACGCGGGCGAGCACCTCCTCGGAGTTCGTCGCGTCACGCACCGCCGACGTCGCGAAGGCCATCACCTCGGCGCAGCCCGAACTGGTTGCAATCTTGGCGAATTCGTCGATCGTGCCGACCAACTTGTCGGCGCCGCGGCGGGTGAGCTTGCCGGACTGGTCGATGGCCTCGGCCAGCCGCAACGACGCCTTCGTGGAACTCATCGGGGTAGGGTGCCCACCGCGGCGGGCATCCACCACCAACAGATGGACGGTATTGCTGCCCACGTCGAGCACGCCTAATCGCACTCGTCCAACTTAATGGGTCTACCGTGGGGAATTGTGACCGCACCACGCCCCCGTGAGGTCGAACAGGATTTCGCCCGGGAATGGGTCGAGTTCTACGACCCCGACAACCCAGAACACCTGATCGCCGCCGACATGACGTGGCTGCTGTCCCGCTGGAGCTGCGTGTTCGGCACCCCTGCCTGCCAGGGCACCGTGGCGGACCGGCCCGATGACGGCTGCTGTTCGCACGGCGCCTTCCTCTCCGATGACGACGACCGCGCCCAGCTCGACGACGCGGTCAAGCTGCTCACCGACGAGGACTGGCAGTTCCGGGAGAAGGGCCTGGGGAAAAAGGGCTACCTCGAGATGGACGAATACGACGGCAAGCCCAACTGGCGCACCCGGAAATACAAGGGCGCCTGCATTTTTCTCAATCGGCCCGGCTGGCCCGCCGGCATCGGCTGCGCCCTGCACACCAAGGCGCTCAAGATCGGTGTGGAACCACTGACCCTCAAACCCGAGGTCTGCTGGCAGCTGCCCATCCGGCGCACCCAGGAGTGGGTGAGCCGCCCCGACGGCTCGGAGATCCTGAAGTCGACGATCACCGAGTACGACCGGCGCGGCTGGGGTGAGGGCGGCGCCGACCTGCACTGGTACTGCACCGGCGACCCGGCCGCCCACGTGGGAGCCAAACCGGTGTGGCAGTCCTATGCCCCGGAGCTGACCGAACTGCTCGGCGAGAAGGCCTACGCCGAGCTGGCGGCGATGTGCAAGCGGCGAAGCAGCCTCGGGCTGATCGCGGTACACCCGGCCACCCGCGCCGCGGAGTAGCCCAGCCGCCGCCTCAGCCCTCCAGCTTGTAGCCGAGCCCGCGCACCGTCACCAGGTGCACCGGGTTGGCCGGGTCCGATTCGATCTTGCTGCGCAACCGCTTGACGTGCACGTCGAGGGTCTTGGTGTCGCCGACGTAGTCCGCGCCCCACACCCGGTCGATCAACTGCCCCCGGGTCAACACCCGGCCGCTGTTGCGCATCAGATACTCGAGCAGATCGAACTCCTTGAGCGGCAACGTGATCGACTTCCCGTTGACGCTCACCACGTGCCGCTCGACGTCCATCCGCACCGGTCCGGCCTCCAGCACACCGTCGGCGATCCCGTTGTCCTCGGCGTCGGAGCCACGGCGCAGCACCGCCCGGATGCGCGCGATCAACTCACGCGCCGAGTACGGCTTGGTGACGTAGTCGTCGGCACCGAGTTCGAGGCCGACCACCTTGTCGATCTCGCTGTCCCGCGCGGTGACCATGATGACCGGCACACTGGAGCGCGAACGCAACTGCTTGCACACGTCGGTACCGCTCATGCCGGGCAGCATCAGGTCGAGCAGCACGATATCTGCGCCGGTGCGGTCGAACTCGGCCAAGGCCGCGGCGCCGTCGGTCACCACGGTGGCTTCGAAGCCCTCTTTGCGGAGGAGGAACGCCAGGGGATCAGCCAAGGACTCCTCGTCCTCCACGATCAGCACACTGGTCATCGATGCTCTAGTCCTCTCGTTCGTGTTGATTGTCGGCGTCGTCGGCATCATCACCGCGCAGGTACGCCGGGATCGACAACGTGAACGTCGATCCCGTTCCGGGCTGGCTCCACAGCCGGATCGATCCGTTGTGGTTGGCGGCCACATGCTTGACGATCGCCAGCCCCAGCCCGGTGCCGCCGGTGGCCCGGGACCGCGCCTTGTCGACGCGGAAGAATCGCTCGAAGACCCGCTCCTGGTCGGCCGGAGCGATGCCGATACCGCGGTCGGTGACCGCGATCTCGATGTTCTCGCCGCGCCGGCGCCGGCTGATCGAGACCGACGAGCCGTTCGGCGAGTAGGCGATCGCGTTGGACACCAGGTTGGCTATCGCGGTCACCAGCAGCGTCTGGTCCCCGAGCACCCGGAAACCGGTCGGCGCATCGGTAGTGATCGAGATGTCGGCGTTGTCGGCGGCGACCTTGTAACGCGACAGCGCCTCGGAGACCACGGTGTCCACGTCGACGGCTTCCATGTCGGGCAGCCGTTCGGCGCCCTGCAGCCGGGACAGTTCGATGAGCTCGCCGACCATGTTGGCCAGCCGGGTGGACTCGGTGACCATCTTCTCGGCGAAGTGCCGGACGGTTTCGGCGTCGTCGGCCGAGGCCAGCACGGCTTCGGCGAGCACACCCATCGCGCCGACCGGGGTCTTGAGCTCGTGGCTGACGTTGGCCACGAAATCGCGGCGGGTCGCCTCCATGCGCGCGTGTTCGGACTGGTCGTCGATGTATAGGACCGCGAAACGACGGTCCTCCTCGGTCAGCAACCGCACATGCCCGCGCACCGACAGCCCCGAGCGGGCGTGCCGGCTGCGTTTGCGCGCCGAGATCGCGAACTCGCTGTCCTCACCGGTGGACAGGGTGCGTTCGGCGGCCGCCCAGGCACGGTCGTGCAGCAGCCGGTCACGCACCAGCCCGAGTTCGGTGGCACGTTCATTTGTGTAGACGACGTCACGGTAGGTATCGACGACCACGATCCCGACCGGGGATTGAGCCACCACGTGCGCGAGCATCTGCGAGACCGTGATGCCGGACTCCTCGATGTCGCGACGCTGCCGGCGTTCTTGGAGCCGGGGACCCCACCACACCCCCAACGCCACACCGATCGACAACGCGAGCAGTGCCACGATCGCTGCGAGCAGCAGCGCCGATACGACACTCACACGAAAATCGTACAAACTCGGTGAACGTCATCCCAGCAGCGTGCGGCCAAATCGGGACAAGTCACAGACCCAAACACGGATGTTCCGATCGCCGTCCTCCAGTGTTCACCCGCCGTTAGCCGAATCCGACCGGCGCGGGAAGCGCGAGCGCTACTTGGCGCCCTGGGCCGCGACCGCGGCCGCGCCGGCGGCCGCAGCGTCGGGGTCCAGATAAGTTCCGCCGGCCACGGTCGGCTTGAGCTGCGCGTCGAGGTCGTAGCGCAGCGGGATCCCGGTGGGGATGTTGAGCCCGACCACGTCGTCGTCGGACATCCCGTCGAGGTACTTGACCAGCGCACGCAGCGAATTGCCGTGCGCGGCGATGATCACCGTCTTGCCCGCCTGCAGATCGGGGACGATGACCTCGGTGAAGTACGGCACGAACCGGGCCACCACGTCTTTGAGGCATTCGGTCAGCGGGCCGCCGTCGATGTCGGCGTAGCGCGGATCCCGGTCCTGGCTGAACTCGGTGCCCGGCTCGATCGGCGGCGGCGGGGTGTCGTAGCTGCGCCGCCAGGCCATGAACTGCTCCTCGCCGTACTTGGCCTTGGTCTCGGCCTTGTTCAGGCCCTGCAGCGCGCCGTAGTGACGTTCGTTGAGCCGCCAGTCGCGGTGCACCGGGATCCAGTGCCGGTCGGCCTTGTCCAGCGCGATGTTGGCGGTGTTGATCGCGCGCCGCAGCAGCGAGGTGTAGAGCACATCGGGCTGACGATCCTGGGTCTTGATCAGCTCACCGGCGCGGGCCGCCTCGGCCCGCCCCTTGTCGGTGAGGTCGACGTCGACCCAGCCGGTGAACAGATTCTTCTCGTTCCAGTCGCTTTCTCCGTGGCGGAGAAGAATCAGCGTCGCGGTATCTGCCATGGCGACAATCCTGCCACGTGCGAGTTCAGTCGTCGTCCCGATCGTCGATCGGGGACTCGTCCACGTCGGCGATGAGATGTTCGAAAGCGCGCAGGTTCTTCAGCGATTCGCCGCGGGACACCCGCCACTCCCACTCTTTCTGGATCGAGGAGCGAAAACCCAACTCCAGCAACGTGTTGAAGTCCGAATCGACGGCTTCCAGAACCTGTCCGAGCACCCGGTCGACCTCATCGGCGGTCACCGAGGCCAGCGCCATGCGCCCCACCAGATAGATGTCACCGACGTTGTCGAGGGTGTAGGCCACGCCGTAGAGCCTGCGGTTGCGCTTGAGCAGGAACCGGTAGACACCCAGATGGTTCTCGTCGGGTTTGCGGCACACGAACGCCTCGATGCGCACCGAGTGCTCGCCGATGCTCAGGATGGTGTTGGTCTTCAGCCGGCGCTCACCGGGCAGTTCGACGATCAGCCCGGGCAGCCCGCCCTGGGCGCCGTCGTGGCGGGTGTAGACCAGCTCGTGCTCGTGCAGCGTCTTCTCGATCAGCGCCTGGACCTCGCCGGGGTCGGTTCCCTCAGCGCCACTCACGCGCGCACCCCCCGTCGCATCGAGAATCGGCGTCCGCTGCGCGGACCGGGCACCGGACGCTGGTGGGACTGGTGGCCGGCGATCGCCCGGCCGTAGCTGCCGACCAGGCCGTCGACGGTGTGCGCCCAGGAGAACGTGGCCGCGTGCTCGGCCGCGGCGCGGCCCATCGAGGCCAGATCGCCGCGGAACATGCCGTCCAGGGCAGCCGTCCAGTCGTCGATGTCGTGACCGTCGACCAGGGCGCCGCTGACCCCGTCGCGGACCGCCACCGGGAGCCCGCCGACCGACGCGGCGACCACCGGGGTGCCGCAGGCCTGGGCCTCGACGGCGACCAGGCCGAAAGACTCCGAGTAGCTGGGCACCGCGACGACGTCGGCGGCCCGGTAGACCCGGACCAGATCTTCGCGGGACTGGGGCGGCAGGAACGTCACACGGTCTGCCATACCCAGCTCGGCGGCCAGATGAACCATCCCGTCCGGGGTGGCCAGCCCGGACCCGGACGGACCGCCGGCGATCACCACGTGCACGCCGGGCAGCCGGGCCGCCGCGCGCAGCAGCACGTCGGGAGCCTTCAGCGGCTGGATGCGCCCGATGAATGCGACCAGGGACGCGTCCGGCGCGAGCCCCAGCGCCGCGCGCGCCGCAGCCTGATCGCCGGGGGTGAACGTCGTCAGGTCGACACCGGGATGCACCACGTCGATGTGCGCCGGATCGGCCTGATGCAGCGAAACCAGTTGCTGGGCCTCGTGTTCGGTGTTGACGACGAGCCGGTCGGCCTCGTCGACGACCTGCTGCTCGCCGACCGAGCGCATCGGCGGTTCCGGAGTGTCCCCCGCGGCCAGCGAGGCGTTCTTGACGGCGGCCAGCGTGTGCGCGGTGTGCACCAGCGGCACCGCCCACCGGTCCGCGGCCAGCCAGCCGACCTGCCCGGACAGCCAGTAGTGCGAGTGCACGACGTCGTAGTAGCCGGGTTCGTGGGTGGCCTCGGCGCGCAGCACCCCGGCGGTGAATGCGCACAGCTGGGTCGGCAGGTCGTTCTTGTCCAGCCCTTCGAACGGCCCGGCGACGACGTTGCGCACCAGCACCCCGGGCGCGACCCGCACCACCGGGTCGTCGGTGGACGATGTGGCGCGGGTGAAGATCTCCACGTCGACGCCGCGGCGGGCCAGCTCGAGCGCGGTCTGCAGGACGTAGACGTTCATCCCGCCGGCATCGCCGGTACCCGGCTGAGCCAGCGGCGAGGTGTGCACGGACAGCACCGCCACCCGGCGGGGAACCGGCAGGCCGGACTGCACACCGGCGGGTTCACTGGCTGCGCACACACCGTCATGTCTACACCGCCGGGCGGGGGTGGCGAACCCGCGCACCCCGTCGCCCGCGCCGTGCCGCCGCCGCCGGACGATGAGGTGGACCGGAAGCTAGGGTGGCGTTCAGTGTCAGGGTGAGGTCACCGCTTCTTGCGGTGGTTGGATCCTTTACACCTGGTGTCTGGCTCGTAGGGTGCCTGCCGCCTTCGGGTTGGCGAGCATGTGTTTTGTCGGCATCAGGTGTGAAGGACCGGCCGGCGTGACTTGATAGGAGCGTGGCACCGCCCCCACTGAGGT
>NZ_JBSWXU010000045.1:0-34877 GCF_056160785.1 Mycobacterium sp. ABE4_509
GTGCGGCGCTGCCCAACATCGCCCGACTGCTGCCGGCCGCGCGGGCGGCCGGCGTGTCGGTGGTGCACTGCGTGGTGCAGCGGCGCCCCGACGGACGCGGCTCCAACCACAACGCGCGGCTGTTCGCGTTCGGCGCCGCGAACAAGGACCTCGATATCACCCCCGGCAGTCCCGGGACCGAACTGGTACCCGAACTCGACGTCCAGCCAACCGATCTGGTGCTGCACCGATGGCACGGACTGGGACCGATGGGCGGCACCGACCTGGACGCGGTGCTGCGCAACCTGGGCGTGTCCACGATCGTGGCGGTCGGCGTGTCGGTGAACGTGGCGATCGTGAACCTGGTGATGGACGCCGTCAACGCCGCCTATCGGGTGGTGCTGCCCCGCGACGCGGTGGCCGGCGTTCCGACCGACTACGCCGACGCGGTCATCGACAACACCCTGTCCCTGCTGTCGACCGTGACCAGGACCGACGACCTGATCGCGGCGTGGAACCGGTGACGGCGACCATACAACTTTCAGGCAACTGTCCACCCCTGCCCCGACGACGTTTAGAGTCCCTGTCATGACCGACCCGATCCAGTTCACCGTGCCCGCCGCCGCCGACGCCGTCGCGGCCGTCATCGGCGATCGCGAGTTCATCGTCCAGGGCGACCGCCGCTTCACCTATGCGCAGGTCGTCGAGCGCTCGAACCGGCTGGCCGGCTACCTGCATTCGCGGGGGCTGGGTTGCCACACCGAGCGCGACCAGCTCGCCGGGCACGACGCCGGGCAGGATCTGCTCGGCATCTACGCCCACAACGGTCCGGAGTACATCGAGGGCATGCTGGGTGCCTGGCGCGCCCGGGTGGCCCCGTTCAACGTCAACTACCGCTACGTCAAGAGCGAGCTGCAGTATCTGCTCGCCGACGCCGGGGCGAAGGCCCTGCTCTACCATTCGGCCTTCGCGCCGCGCCTGGCCGAGGTGTTGGCCGAGCTGCCCGAGCTCGAGGTCCTGATCCAGATCGCCGACGACTCGGGAAACGAATTGCTGCCAGGGGCAGTCGATTACGAATCCATTGTGGCCGAAGGCCCGACCGCACCGCCACCGGTGGAACCGTCGCCCGACGACCTCTACGTCCTGTACACCGGCGGGACGACGGGCATGCCCAAGGGGGTGCTGTGGCGTCAGCACGACATCTTCATGGCCTCCTTCGGCGGTCGCAGCCTCTACACCGGCGAGCTGGCGACGTCCTACGACGACATCGCCGCGCGCTGTGCCGAATCACCGGGAACCACACTGCTGGTGTTGCCGCCGCTGATGCACGGCGCAGCCCAATGGGCGGTCTTCACCGCGATGAACACCGGCCAGACGGTGGTCTTCACCCCCGGCTCCGGGCATCTGGACGCCGATGAGGTGGTGCGGACCATCGAGCGCGAGAAGGTCCTGGCGGTCACGGTCGTCGGGGACGCGATGGCCCGGCCGCTGGCCGAGGCGTTCGAGCGCACGTCGGCCGATCTGTCCTCGCTCGCGGTGGTCGCCAACGGCGGTGCGCAACTGACCCCGACGGCCAAACAGCGTCTGATCGACGCCAAGCCCAACCTGATGGTGGTCGACGGCGTCGGCTCCAGTGAGACCGGCGCCCAGATGACCCACATGTCGGCGCCGGGCGCGGTGTCGACCGGCACCTTCACCGCCGGGCCGGACACCTTCGTCGCCACCGAGGACTTCGCGTCGATCCTGGCCCCCGGTCACGAAGGGATGGGCTGGCTGGCACAGCGCGGCTTCGTGCCGCTCGGCTACAAGGGCGACGCGGCCAAGACGGCCGCGACGTTCCCGGTGATCGACGGGGTGCGCTACTCGGTGCCCGGAGACCGGGCCCGGCACCTCGCCGACGGCGCCATCGAGCTGCTCGGCCGCGACTCGGTGACGATCAACTCCGGCGGCGAGAAGATCTTCGCCGAGGAGGTGGAGTCGGCGATCCTGTCCCATCCCGCCGTCGCCGATGTCGTGGTCGCGGGCCGGCCGAGCGAGCGCTGGGGCCAGGAGGTGGTGGCCGTGGTGGCGTTGGCCGACGGCGAAACCGCCTCCGAGCAGGACCTGATCGACCACGCGGCGGCGGTGATCGCCCGCTACAAGCTGCCCAAGGCGGTGGTGTTCCGTCCGGCCATCGAGCGCAGCCCGGCAGGAAAAGCCGACTACCGGTGGGCGCGCGAGCAGGCGATCAGCGGTTCCTGAATCAGCTCCTCCTGAGCCTGCGGCGGGTGCGGCGGCGCGCCATCCCCAGGGTGAGCGCCGTCGTCAGCCGCGTCGAGAGGGTGAACGGCGGCGCGGCTCGCCCGGTGATGGTGAAGGGCAGGTCGCTGCCCACCACCGTGCGGTAGTGGCTGAACGCGTCGAAGCCGGCTTTGCCGTGGTAGGCGCCCATCCCGCTCCGGCCCACCCCGCCGAACGGGGCGGCGGACGGAATCATCTGGGCGGCAAAGTCGTTGCGGGCCACCCCGCCGCTTCGGGTGCGCTCGACGAAGGACCGGAAGTCCGGTCCGTCCGGGCCGAACCAGTACGCCACCAGTGGCGCCGGCCGAGCGTTGACGTAGTCGACCACGTCGTCGAGCCTGTCGTAGGTGTGCACCGTCAGCACCGGACCGAACGTCTCCTCACCGGCCAGCCGCATCGAGTCGTCGACGGCGCGCACGATGGTGGGGGCGATCTTGCGGCTCGCCGGGTCGGGCAGGACTTCACCGGGTGGCGCGACGACGTCGACCTGCGCTCCCTTGGCGCGGGCATCGTCGATCAGGCCCACCACCCGCTCGAAGTTCGCCGCGTTGACCGAGGAGCAGTAGTCCTCGTTGGCCACGATGGACGGGAACATCTCGCGCAGGGTGTCGCGGACGACGCCGACGAACTCGTCGGCGCGCTGCGCGGGAACGAACACGTAGTCCGGGCAGACGCACACCTGCCCGCCGTTGATCATCCGGGCCGCCGCGATCCGCGCCGCGGCGCGGGTGATGTCCGCGCCCGGCGCCACCACCACCGGGTTCTTCCCGCCGAGCTCCAGGGTCACGGGCACCAGGTTGGCCGACGCGGCCCGTTGGACCAGGGCTCCCACCGCCGGTGAACCGGTGAAGAACAGGTGGTCGAAGGGCAGCTGGGCGAAGGCCGCCGCGGTCTCGACGTCACCGGTCACCACGTGCAGTTCGGTGCTGTCGAAGTAAGCGGGCGCGAGCGTGCTCATCAACTCCGCGGTGCGCGGCGTCACCTCCGACATCTTGATCATGACGCGGTTGCCTGCCGCGAACGCCGCGGTGGCGGGCAGCACCACCAGGTTGAGCGGGAAGTTCCACGGACCGATGATGCCGACCACGCCCAGCGGCGACGGCTCCACCTCGGCGCGCAGCCCTGCCAGGCGGGCGGCCCGCATCAGCTTCGTCGACCGCATCCACTGCGGCACATGGGATCTGGTGTGCTCGATCACCGAGATCATGCCCATGATCTCGGTGAACAGCGATCCGACTCTGGGCCGGGTGCCGAAGTCGGCGGCCATGGCGTCGACGAAGTCGTCGGCGTTGTCCAGCACCAGCGCCAGCAGCCGGTCGATGCGGTTGCGCCGCAGCGCCACGTCCGGCGGTCCGTCGGCGGTGAACGACGCACGTTGCCGTTCCAGGATCGCCGACATCGCCTCTTGGCGGCGCTCCGTCGCGCCGAGCAGCATCGCCATGTCAAAACCTCCACCTGGGCGACCCTCCGGTAGGGCCCACGCTAACACGTACTCGACATACTTTACTGTAAGTATTACAGTACGTCGTTGCAGCTGTTGTTGCGCAGACCGACGGGAGGCCCTGCCGTGGAAACGCCGGTACGAGACGTCGCGATGGACGAACCCATCGACCTGCGCGACCCCTATCCCATGTTCGCCCGGCGCCGCCACGAGGGCGGCGTCTTCCGGGGCTCGGTCATGGACTGGTCCAAGACCCCGGACTCGATGACCCCGGACAACCTCTATGCCGCGGTGTCCTTCGACGCGGTGAACCGGGTGTTCCGCGACGGCAAGGTGTTCAACTCGAAGATCTACGACTCGACCATCGGCCTGTTCATCGGCCCCACCATCCTGGCGATGGAGGGCAAGACACACTGGGCGCACCGCAACCTGGTCTCCGCGGCCTTCAAATCGCGTTCGCTGTCGCGCTGGGAGCCCGAGATCGTGCGACCGGTGGTGAACTCACTGATCGACGAGTTCGTCGACGCCGGCGAGGCGAACCTGGTGCGCGATTTCACCTTCGAGTTCCCCACCCGGGTCATCTCGAAGCTGTTGGGCCTGCCCGAGGAGGACCTGCCCTGGTTCCGCAAGCGGGCGGTGGCGCTGATCAGCTACGCGGTCAACTACAAACGCGCGTTCGAGGCATCGGCGGAACTGAAGGACTACTTCCTGACCCAGATCGACCAGCGCCGGTCGGCACCCACCGAGGACATCATCGGCGACCTGGTGTCGGCCGAGATCGACGGCGAACGCCTGACCGACGAAGCCATCTTCTCGTTCCTGCGCCTGTTGCTGCCGGCCGGTCTGGAGACCACCTACCGCTCCTCGGGCAATCTGCTCTACCTGCTGCTGACCCATCGCGACCAGTTCGAGGCCGTCAACGCCGACCACGACCTGATCGGCTCGGCGATCGAGGAGGCGCTGCGCTTCGAAACGCCGCTGACCACCGTGCAGCGCTACGCCACCGAGGACACCGAGATCGACGGAGTGCCGATCGAGGCCGGTTCGGTGATCGATGTGTGTATCGGCTCGGCCAACCGCGACGAGCACCGCTGGGAGCGCTCCGAGGAGTTCGACATCTTCCGCAAGCGGATCCCGCACATCTCGTTCGCCGCCGGCGAGCACACCTGCATGGGGCTGCACCTGGCCAGGATGGAGACCCGGGTCGCCGTGGAGTGTCTGCTCAGCCGGCTCGACGACATCCAGCTGCTCACCGACGACGACCCGCACATCCACGGGCAGCCGTTCCGGTCCCCCACCGCACTGCCGGTGACGTTCCAACCCGCCTGAGCGTCGAGCCTCTCCTAGCCTTTCTCACCCCTTCCAAGGCACGGACTTGACGTAGCCTCCGGCATCGATGCGCAGTTGGGTTCCGGTGATGAAGCGCGCGGCGTCGGAGGCCAGGAAGACCACCGCCTCCGAGACGTCCTGCGGCTCGATGAACGGCACCGGCATCGCCTGCATCATCGGGAACGTCTGCTCGGCGTCCTCTCGCGTCGGCTCCTTGAGGTCGGGGCGGAACACCCGGTACATGCCCTCGTTGTGCAGCATGTCGGTGTTGACGTTGGTCGGATGCACGGCGTTGACCCGGATCATCCGCTTGGCCAACTGGATCGACAGATCGTTGACGTAGCGCGCCACGATCTGTTTGGCCAGGCTGTAGGCCGAGCCGCCGGGACCCTGGTTGGTCGCGCTGCCCAGTTGCGCGGCCAGCGATCCGGTCGCGATGATCGAGGCACCGTCGTTGACGTGCGGCAGGCTGGCCTGGATCACGTTGAAAACCCCGACCAGGTCGGTGTCGATGGTGTCCGACCACGACTGCATCGTCTGGCCCTTGCCCATCGCGCAGATCCCGGCGTTGGCCACCACGACGTCGAGGCGGCCCAGTGCATCGACGCCGTCGGCGATGGCCTTCCACACCGCGGCGCGCTCACGCACGTCGACGATCGCGGTGTGCACCCGCACACCCTCCTTCTCGGCGAGGCGGGCCGTCTCGTCGAGATCCTCTGGCCGTGCCAGCTGGTAGGTGTTGCCCTCCAGGTCGGCGCAGATGTCGAGCGCGATGATGTGCGCTCCCTCGGCGGCGAGATTCACCGCGTGCGAACGGCCCTGACCGCGTGCGGCGCCGGAGACCACCGCGACCTTGTTGCCCAACTTGCCCACTGGTGCCTTCTTTCTGCTGGGTCAGCTCTTCCGGCGTTCCCGCCGGGCGATGGTCTTGGTCTCGAGATACTGGCCGAAGCCCTCGATCCCGCACTGCCTTCCGATACCGCTGCTCTTGTACCCGCCGAACGGGGCGTCGGCGCCGTAGAACATGCCGCCGTTGACGCCGAAGGAGCCGGTGCGCACCCGACGGGCGATCGCCATGCCGCGTTCGGCCGAGCGCGACATGACCGCACCGGCAAGCCCGAAGGTGCTGTCGTTGGCGATCCGCACCGCGTCGTCGTCGTCGTCGAACGGCAGCACCACCAGCAGCGGTCCGAACACCTCCTGCTGGGCGATGGCCGCACTGCTGTCGACGCCGACGACCACCGTCGGTGCGACGAAGTGCCCACCCGCCAGGTGCTCGGGCAGCCCCCCGGCGAGTCCCCCGCCGGCGGTGATCTCGGCTCCGTCGCGGCGGGCGCCGTCGATCGCGGCGAGCACCCGATCCTGTTGCGCCGCACTGATCACCGGACCGACCAGCGTCGCCGGGTCGGCCGGGTCCCCGACCGGCACATACCGATAGGCCTCGGTGATGTCGGCGACGGCCTGGTCGTAGAGCGAGCGGTGCACCAGCATGCGGCTGGTCGCCGCGCAGGCCTGCCCGGCGTGCACGCACACGCCCACCGCGGTCGGGACGATGACTGCGGGGTTGGCGTCGTCGAGCACGATCGCCGCGGACTTGCCGCCGAGTTCGAGGAACATCCGTTTCATCGTGTCGGCGCCGTTGCGCATCAACTGCTTGCCCACCGCGGTCGACCCGGTGAACGACACCAAGTCGACGCGCGGATCGGTGCCCAGCAGCGAGGCCACCTCGTTGGAGGCGGTGGTGACCACGTTGACCACGCCGGGCGGGATGTCGGTGCGCTCGGCGATCAGCCGGCCCAGCCGGGTCGCGTTCCACGGGGTGTTCGGGTCGGGTTTGAGCACCACGGTGTTGCCTGCGGCCAGCGCCGGGCCGAGCTTGTTGAGGATGACCTCGATCGGGAAGTTCGACGGCGTGATCGCGGCGACCACACCCGCGGGCTCCTTGACCACCATCCGGACGTTGCGCTCACCGAACAGCCCGCCGCCGTCGAGCTGCCGCTCCCATTCGAACGTGTCGATCAGCTGCGCCGGGTAGCGAAGGGATTCGGCCAGCGGCCAATCCAGTTGCGCCGATGCGATGGTCATCACCGGGGCGCCCACCTCGGCGACGAGCTCGTCGCTCAGGGCGCCCCGCTCGTCCTCGAGCGCGCTCTGCAACTGGTCGAGACAGCGTCTGCGCAGCGCTGCGTTGGTCGGCCAGTCGCCGGCGTCGAAGGCGCGCCGCGCGGCGCCGATCGCGGCGTCCATGTCGAGTGCGTCGGCGGCGGCGACGGTGCCCAGCACCGCCCCGGTGGCCGGGCTGGCGTTGTCGAACTCCGCACCGGCTCTCGCCATGACGAGCTCACCGTCGATCAGCATGCGCCGCTCGGCGCGGGCCGCCGCCCGTCGGCCGACCTGGACGCTGGTCTCGGCGCGTTCCTGCACGACGTCGCTCACCTGACACCCCCTGAACCGGATCTCTCGGATGCTCAACGGTAAACGTTACAGTATCTTGGCTCCGCTAGACTCCCCCCTGAGCGCAACGTTGGACGTCGTCGTCGAGAAGGGAAGTTTCGTGATCAAGGTGATGGAGGGCGTACGGGTCCTCGAGGTCGCACAGTTCACCTTCGTGCCCGCAGCGGGTGCGATTCTGGCGGATTGGGGCGCCGATGTCATCAAGGTCGAACACCCGGTGCGGGGCGACACCCAACGCGGGTTCGTCAACATGGGCGGCTTCCAGCTCGACCCCAACCGCCACCCCCTCATCGAGCATCCCAACCGCGGCAAGCGCAGCGTAGGCATCGACGTGTCCACCGCCGAAGGGCAGGAGGTGCTCTACGAGCTGGCCAAGACCGCCGACGTGTTCCTGACCAACTACATGCCCCAGGCGCGGCAGAAGAACAAGTTCGACCTCGAGCACATCCGCGCGGTCAACCCGAACATCATCTACGCCCGCGGCAGCGCCTACGGCGACAAGGGCGACGAACGGCTGGTCGGCGGCTTCGACGGGACCGCGTTCTGGACCCGCAGCGGGGTGGGGCACGCGCTGACCCCCGAAGAGCTGGGAGGTGCGCTGCCGCAGGGTATTCCGGCTTTCGGCGACTCCATCGGCGGAATGAACATCGCCGGCGGCATCTCGGCTGCGCTGTTCCACCGCGAGCGCACCGGTGAGGCCGTCGAGATCGACGTGTCGCTGCTGAGCACCGCGTGGTGGGCCGCCGGCGCCAGCGTCACGCAGGGCATGGAGACCGGCGAGACGATGCGCTCGACGATGCCCGGGACCACCACGTCGGTCAACCCGTTCATGGCCAACTACCAGACCTCCGACGGCGGCACCATCAACCTGTGCATCGTCAGCCCGACCGGCTACATCCGCGACACGTTCGAACATCTCGGCCTTGCCGAGCTGGCCGACGATCCGCGTTTCTCCGATGTGATGCCGCTGATCCAGAACGCCGAGGCCGGCGTCGAACTCATCGCCGAGGCGATCGCGGCCAAACCGTTCGAGTACTGGCGCCAGCACCTCAAGACGATGAAGGGTCAGTGGGCCCCGTTCCAGAGCCTGGTCGACCTCGCCACCGATGAGCAGGCCATCGCCAACGACATGATCGTCGAGGTGGAGGCCAGTGACGGCGGCAAACCCTTCAAGGTGGTCCGCGGGCCGGTGCAGTTCAACCACGAGGCGCTGGAGACCACCCGGGCCCCGCAGGCCTCCGAGCACACCGAGCTGGTGCTGATGGAAATCGGGCTGGACTGGGACCGGATCGAAGCGCTCAAGGACAAGGGCGCCATCGCCTGAGCCCGCCCCCTGCGCGCCGAAATGGCATTCCGGCAGCGAAAGTGCGAGTGCGACGCTGCCGGAATGCCATTTCGGCGGAAAATCAGAGCTTGTCTAGGCGCACCGGCACCCCGGTCAGCCAGGCCATCCCCGAGAGCGTCTCGACATCCTCGGGGGCGCTGGACGTCAGCTGATTGACGTTGGCGCCGCCCGCGCGGTTGGCCACCCGCCAGCCGCCGGTGCCCTTGTGCCCCCACCCGTGCGGCAGCGCGATCACCCCGGGCACGATGTCCTTGGTGACGCCGACCGGCACGGTGATCTGGCCGTAGGGCGAGCTGACCCGCACCTCATCGCCGTCGCCGATCCCGAGCTCGGCGGCGTCGTCGACGTTGATCAACCCGTGCTGGCCGCGTTCGCCGCGCATCAGCAGCGGCGCGTTGTGCATCCACGAGTTCTCCGAACGGGCCTCGCGCATACCGATCATCCGCAACGGATAGCCGGCGGGCTCCTCCCGGCGGGCCAGCGCGGCGATGTCGGCGCTGACGTCGTCGTGGGCCAGCCGGACCCGGGGCTGACGGTAACCGATGACCTCACCGAGCACACCGGTGCGCAGATTGTCGTCGATGACCCTGCCGTGCGGATGCCGCCCGGTGAGCCGGTCGAAGGTCAGCCCACCGCGACGCAGACCGAACCGGTCCCCGCCGGTGCAGACCCGGATGATCCCGTCGGCGAACCTGCGGGGGGTGAACTCGACGCCGAACCGCCGCAGCAGCCGGTTGCCGGCGCCGAACAGCGAGAACGCCGCCGACTCGCCGGCCAGGCGCCCGATCAGGTCGCCGACGATCTGCCACTCCTGGCGGACCTGGCCGGGCGGGTCGACGACCGCCTCGGTGGCCTGCCGGAACGGTGTGGCCTGGAACAGCTGGAAGGTCAGCGGGAAATCGTCGCGTTCGTACATCGTGGTGACCGGCAGCACGTAGTCGCAGTGCGAGCTGGTCTCGGTGAGGTAGAAGTCCAGCGCCACCGACAGCTCGACCGAATCCAGCGCCTGCTCCATTTCGGCACCGTTGGGCACCGACAGCACCGGGTTGCCGGCGCTGATGAACATCGCCCGGATCTGGCGCTGTCCGGGGGTGAGCATCTCCTTGGCCATCAACGCGGCTGGCTCCGAGCCGATCACCGAGCGGAAACCGCCGATCCGCGAGCGCCGCCGCCGGTAGGTGCGGCGCAGCGCACTGCCCATCACCACGTTCAGCAAGCGCTGACCGGGAAGCCCGAGGCTGCCGAACACCGACCCGCCGGGCACGTCCAGGTTGCCCGCCACCAGGTTGACGACGTCGATCAGATACGAGGTCAGGGTGCCGTGGCGCCCGACGCAGGTGCCCAACCGGCCGTAGATCGCCGCGCGCGGTGTCGCGGCCAGGTCACGCGCGAGCCCTCGCACCACGTCGGGGTCGATGCCGGTGTGCCGCTGTGTCGCCTCGGGTGAGGACGCCGCCACCAGGGCGCGAAGCCAACCGAGCCCGTCGGCCTGGGTGGCGATCCGCTGCTCGTCGACCAGCTTCTCGTCGAACATCACCTGCAACAGCGACATCAGCAGGTAGGCATCGGTGTCCGGCACGATCCCGCACCATTCGAAGGCCGCCGCGGTCTCGGTGCGGCGTGGGTCGACCACCACCACCCGCCCGCCCCGCTTGACGATGTCACTCATCCGGTCCTTGATCCGCGGCGCGGTCAGGAAACTTCCATGCGAGACAACGGGATTCGCGCCGATGACGACGAGAAGATCGGCGCGGTTCAGGTCCGGGATCGGCACCGAGATCGGGGTGCCGTAGAGCAGCTGACTGGCCATCAGCCGGCTGTTGGTGTCCTGCGAGGAGGCGGTGTAGAAGTGCGAGCCGCGGCCCAGACCCTTGATGAACGCCAGGATCGAGAGCACATGGGCGTAGCTGAACGCCCCCGGGTTGCCCATGTACCACCCGGCGGCGCCGGCCCCGTGCTGGCGCACGATGCCGGCGAGCCGACCAGCGATGTCGGTCATCGCCTCGTCCCAGCCGACCTCCTCGAATCCGCCGGGCGTGCGGCGCAGCGGCGTGGTGACCCGGTCCGGGTCGTTGACCACCTCGGTGAACGCGATGCCCTTCTGGCAGGCGAACCCGGCGGACAACGGGTGCTGTTTGTCCGGCCGCAGCGCGACGAGCGAGCCGTTCTCGACGGTGGCGACCATGCCGCACAGCGGTTCACAGATACGGCAGAACGTGACTTTGTGTTCGACGTCGGTCGATTCTGCGGCCATGTCATCCACCTTTGCACGCACCCGTTTGGGCTAGGGTCGATTCGGTGCGCTGGATCGTCGACGGGATGAACGTGATCGGCTCCCGCCCGGACGGCTGGTGGCGGGACCGTCGCCGCGCGATGGCCACCCTGGTGGCACACCTCGAACGATGGGCGACCGGCGAGGGCGCCGACGTGACCGTGGTGTTCGAGCGCCCTCCCGCACCGCCGATCGAGTCGTCGGTCGTCACGGTCACCCATGCGCCGGTACCGGCGCCCAACTCCGCCGACGACGAAATCGTCCGGCTCGTCGCCGACGACACCCATCCCGAGCAGATCCGGGTCGCCACCTCAGATCGCGGACTGGCCGAACGGGTGCGCGCAGCGGGGGCCACGGTCTTTCCCGCCGAGCGACTGCGCGACATGGTCGACCCCCGCTGAGATCTCACCGCAGGATCCGCACCGGCACGTGCGAGAAGCCCGCGACGTTCTGCATGCTGACCCGCCGGCATCCGTCCCACTGCACCTCGTAGCGCGGCATCAGATCCAGCAGCCGCTCGAGTGCGATGATGCTCTCCATCCGCGCCAGCGCGGCCCCCAGGCAGCTGTGGATTCCGTAGCCGAACCCCAGGTTCTGCGCCTCGGCGCGGTCCCGGTTGATGTCGAAGACATCCGGTGCGGTCCAGGCGTCGGGGTCGCGGTTGGCGGACGCGCCGAGCAGGAACACCGGCGCGCCGGCCGGGATCGTCACACCGTGCAGGGTGACGTCGGTGTTCGAGCGCCGTACGTTGTACTGCACCGGCGCGTCGTAGCGCAGCAGTTCCTCGATCGCCGCGGGAATCTTGGAGCGGTCCTCGAGCAGCTGTTGCCACTGATCGGGGTGCCGGGCGAAGGTGACGATCGCCCCGCCCACCAGCTTGGTCACCGTCTCGGCCCCCGCACCGCCCAGCAGCGTGGCGAAGCCGGCGATCTCCGAGTCCCGCAGCCGGTCGGTGGTGCCGTCCTCGCGCGGCACCTCGGCCGCGATCAGGGCGCTGATCATGTCGTCGCGCGGCGCGGCACGACGCTGCTGGATCAGCTCGTAGTACATCATCCACATCTCGGCCATGGCCTGCATGCCCGACTCGGAGATGTCGATCTGCCCGGGCTCGCGGTGCAGCGACTCGTCGATCCACAGCCGCACCTGCTGACGGTATTCCTCGGGCACGCCCAGCATCTGGGTGATCACGTCCACCGGGAAGTACACCGAGAAGTCGCTGACGACATCAAATTCCCGGCCGTCGGCGCGGGCCGCGCCGAGGAACTGCTCGATCGTGTCCGACACCATGGCCTGCAGGGCGCTGATCGCCCGCGGGGTGAACACCTTGTTGACCAGGCTGCGCATCACGCGGTGTTCGGGCGGGTCGATCGAGATGATCATCTTCGCCGGCGCCTTCTGGCCGGTGCGCACCATGCCCAGGTCGACCCCGTAGGCCGAGGAGTAGGTCGCGAAGTCCTTCAGCCCGGCCGCCACATCGGCGTGCCGGCTCAGCGCGTAGAAGTCGTACTCGGCGTTGTAGAAGACCGGCGCCTGGGTGCGCAGCCGGGGGTAGAACGCGTGCGGGTCACGGTAGAACTCCGCGGAGAAAGGGTCGAACACCACGGCATCCTGCTCGGCGTCGGCGACGGCCACGCATCCACCTCCTGTAAGCCATCCGGTTGTGCTTTCGATAACTGTCACCATATCCTGCTGCTGGCCACCGTCGAATGCAAGGCAGGACCACCCGTGACCGACGCCTACTACGAACTCCTCGACGCCGACGATCCCGTCGGCGAACGGTTCGCCGCGTCCGATCACGTGATCAGTACGTGGGGTTCGCACATGCAGAACGCGGCACCGGTCTCGGCGCTGCTGGTCCGCGCCATCGAGCGGTGCGCGGCGCGCCCGGATACCCGGATCAGCCGCGTCCTGGTCGACCTGCTGGGCGCGGTGCCGGTCGGCGACCGGCTGTGGGTGCGGGCCCAGGTGCGGCGCCCCGGCCGCCAGATCGAGCTGATCGGGGCCGAGATGCTCGCCCCCGGACCCGACGGTGCGCCGCGACCGGTCGCCACCGCGAGCGCCTGGCGGTTCAGCCGCACCGACGCCGGCGACCTGCCCGAGACCCCGGTCGAACCGATGCGGCCGGTCAGCCAGGGCCGAAGCCGGCTGCCCGACGACGGCGCCGACCAGACCTATATCCAAAGCCTGGACTGGCGCTGGCTCAACGACATCCTCAACAGCGTGCAGGCCGAGTGCTGGGCCCGGCCGCTGGTCAACCTGGTCGCCGGCGAGCCGATGACCCCGGCCCAGCGGCTGTTCGCGGTGGCCGACATCGCCAACGGGATGGGCAGCCGTCTGGAACCCTCGGCATGGACGTTTCTCAACACCGACCTGGCCGTCCACATCCACCGCGAGCCCGAGGGTGAATGGATCGGGGTGCGCGCCGAGAACCACTACGGCCGAGACGGAGTCGGCACCTCGAAGGGCACGCTGTTCGACGAAGCGGGTCCGGTCGCCGCCATCCAGCAGGCCCAGCTGGTGCGCCGGCGCTGACCCGCACATTCCCAACCCGCAGGCTTTACCGTAAGATTTACCGTTGGCTCGTCACCCAGATTCGGACCGCACGGAGGATCACATGCCCACGCCGCTGGCGCCCGAGATCACGACCTGGCCCGACGACCCGGTCCAGCTCGTCGGAAGCCGATGCGACCGGTGCTCGGCCACGGCCTTCCCTTCCCAGACCCACTGCCCCCGCTGCAGCGCCGCGCCCATGTCCGAGGTGCGGCTCCCCCGCCGCGGCACACTGATCTCCTGGACCACCCAGGGATTCCCGCCCGGGCCGCCCTACCTGGGTGCCGGCGGCGCCGACTTCACCCCGTTCGGCGTCGGCCTGGTCGAGCTGGGCGCCCCCGGCGAACCCGTCATCCGGGTCGAAGGGCGGCTGACCGAGAACGACCCGCGACGCCTCGAATTCGGCATGCCGGTCGAGTTGACCATGACGCCGTTCGCCACCCGCGACGGCGAGGAGATCCTGACCTTCGCATTCCAGCCCGTCTGACCCGAAAGGACCCCCACGATGCACGACGTCGCGATCATCGGTGTCGGCCTGCACCCGTTCGGCCGTTTCGAGGGAAAATCCGCCATGGAGATGGGCGTCGACGCGATCAGCGCCGCCGTCTCCGATGCCGGCATCGCCTGGACCGACATCCAGTTCGGGGTCGGCGGCAGTTGGACGGTGGCCAACCCCGACGCGATCGTGGGCATGGTCGGCCTGTCCGGCATCCCGTTCACCAACGTGTTCAACGCCTGTGCGACCGCCGCCAGCGCCACGAAGGCGTGCGCCGACGGAATCCGGTTGGGCGACTATGACATCGGCATCGCCGTCGGCATGGACAAGCACCCCCGCGGCGCGTTCACCGAGGACCCCGCGCTGGTGGGCATGCCGCGCTGGTACGCCGAGAACGGCCAGTATCTGACCACCCAGTTCTTCGGGATGAAGGCCAACCGCTACCTGCACCAGCACGGCATCAGCCACCAGACCCTGGCCAAGGTGGTCAACAAGAACCTGCGCAACGGAGCGCTCAACCCCAACGCCTTTCGCCGCAAGCCGATGACCGAAGAGGCGGTCCTGGGCTCACCGATGCTGAACTATCCGCTGACCCAGTACATGTTCTGCTCACCCGACGAAGGTGCCGCCGCGGTCATCATGTGCCGCGCCGACCTGGCACACCGCTACACCGACAAGCCGGTCTACGTGCGGGCGGTCGAGGTACGCACCCGCAAATACGGTGCCTACGAGGTCAACACGACGTTCGCCCCGGTCGAGGAGGACGTGGCGCCCACCGTGTACGCGGCCCGATCGGCGTTCGAGAAGGCCGGGATCGGGCCCGCCGACGTGGACGTGATCCAGCTTCAGGACACCGATGCCGGCGCCGAGGTCATCCACATGGCCGAGGCCGGCTTCTGCGCCGACGGAGACCAGGAGAAACTGCTCGCCGACGGCGCCACCGAGATCGGCGGGTCGATGCCGGTCAACACCGACGGCGGGCTGCTGGCCAACGGGGAGCCGATCGGAGCGTCTGGCCTGCGCCAGGTGCACGAGATCGTCCGGCAGCTGCGCGGGCAGGCCGGCGACCGCCAGATCCCCGGCGAGCCGAAAGTGGGCTTCGCCCAGCTCTACGGCGCCCCGGGCACCGCGGGCGCCACCATCCTGAGCACCTGACGCCGCGCGGCGGTCGCTACGAGGCTTTCGCGGCGGCCGGCGCCGAGTAGTTCGGCTTTCCGAGTCCCAACACGTACTGGGCGATCATGTTCCGGAACACCTCGAGGGTGCCGCCGTAGATGCCGACCAGCGGCGCGAACCGGTAGACGTACTCGGCCGCCCCGTCGTCGCCGGCGCCGTCGGCCCCGTCGGGCAGCGCCGAGGCGGCGCCCAGCAGGTCCATCAGGTCCGGCGAGATGTCGCGCATCGTCTGGGCGAGGGCGACCCGGCCGAAGATGCTCGGCGCCGACAGGGCCGCCTCCATCCGGGCGACGCTGCGGCCCAACCGGTAGGCCACCGAGCCGTCGTCGATCAGCCGGTGCCCGGCGGGATCGGCCAGCGCCGACCTCTCGGCCGCCCGGTCGACCGCGGTGGCCATGAACCCGGCCTGGTGGGCCATGATGGCCACGTCCTGCAGCCCGTCGTCGGCCGCGTCGACGGCACCGTGCTCGGCATCCAGTGGTTCACGCACCACTGCCCAGCCGCCGTTGACCTCGCCCAGGCGGTAGCGATCGGCCACCCGCACGTCGCTGTAGTAGACGATGTTGGTGCGGTCCCCGTCGACGGTGCGCACACCCTGGATCTCCACGCCGGGCGAATCGAGCGGGACCAGGAACATGGTCAGGCTCTTGTGTTTACGTGCCGACGGATCGGTGTTGGTGATCAGGAAGACGTACTGGCAGTTGTGCGCGCCGGTGGTGAACATCTTGGATCCGTTGATCACCCACTCGTCGCCGTCGCGGATCGCGCGGGTCTTGCAGGTGGCCACATCTGAGCCGCCCTCGGGCTCGGTGTAACCCAGGCACATGCGCACATGGCCGCTGTAGACACCGGGCAGCACTTCGTCCCGCAACTCCGGGGAGGCGAACTTCTCCACCGACCGGGCGATCATCGCCGTTGTGCCCGAGGTCACCCACGGCACGTGGGCGCGCCGCTTCTCCAGTTCCCAGATCCGCCGCTGCACCCGGGTGAACGGGAGCTCGGAGCCGGGGTTCCACTCGCGATCGAGGTACCCGGCGGCACCGATCGCCAGGTGCACGCCCTCGTCGAAGTTGTCGCCGGTCTCGCGGTCGCGGCGGATGACGTCCTCGGTGACGATCTCGCCGAGCAACGAGCGGACCTCATGCTGGAACTTCTGATCGTCGTCGGACAACTGCACCCGGGAGAAATCCATTGTTCAGCTCCGTCCTTCGCGTTCTGCCACGATCGCGGCGATGTACTTGGCAGTGGCCGCCGGGTCCCCGCCGGCGATCGCCCAGCCCCGGGCCCGCACCAGATAGGCGGTGGCGGCCGCCTCGGCGGACACACCGAGCCCGCCCTGCACGTGCACCGCCATCGTCGCCGCCTTGGCGGCCTCCTCGGCCATGAACACGAAAACCGAGGGCGCCAGCTCGCGCCGCTCGTCGGGTTCGTTGTCGAGGAACCAGGCCGCCCGGCGGGCGAGGTTGCGACCGCCTTGGACGGTGATCGCGATGTTGGCCAACGGATGCGAGATCGCCTGCAGCGTCCCGATCGGCACCCCCAGGGTGTACCGGGTCTTGGCGAACTCCGCGGCGATGGTCATCGTCTCCTCGACCAGCCCGACCAGCGCGGCCCCGGTCAACAGCCGCCATTCGTCCAGGGCGCGCTGGTATTCGGCGAGCGCCTCGGGCCCTGCGGCAAGAACGGTGCGGCTGTCGGCGGCCGCGGGGTCGACCCATGCCATCGGCAGCTTGCCGATGTTGTCCACCCGTGCCGGCCGCGACGCGAAGGTCAGCGCGACGATCTGCTCACCGTCGCGAACGACGATCTGTTCGGCGACCGAACCGGACGGAATCAGCCGCCTGCCGGCCGCACCGCCCTGCTGCGGGTCCAGCGCAACCAGCTTGGTGCCGTTGACCACGTCGGCCTCCACGGAGCCGAGCCGGGCCATCAGGCGCGCAGCGCAGACATGGTCGATCCACGGCACCGGGGCCAGCGAACGCCCGATCTCCTCGGCGACCAACGTCAGGTCGACCAGGGTGGCGCCGTCGCCGCCCACCGACTCGGGCAGCGCCATCGTCGTTGCGCCCATGGCGCACAGCCGCTCCCACAGGTTCTTGTCGAATCCGGATTCCTCGGCCGCACGAACGGTGTCGATCGGACAGCGGGTGGCGAAGAAGTCCTTGTAGGCGGCCTGCAGCGCCTCGTGGTCTTCAGACAGGCTGTAGTCGAGCCTGCGCAGTTCGTAGCGGTCCATTCTCAGTTGGCCTCCTGTCCGAAGAAGAAACTCTCGGCGTTGTTGAACAGATAGTTCTCCAGCACCTCGGGCGGCAGATCCAGCGCCAGCGCCTCGGGTACCACGCGGCTCTGGCGCAGCACCGGCCAGTCCGAGGCGAAGATCACCTTGGTCTTGCCGCGGGTGCGCATGAAGTGCAACAAACTCTCCGGCAACCGCTTGGGCGACCACGCCGAGGTCATGATGCGCAGGTTGGCGTACTTGATCAACAACCGGATCGCGACGTCCCACCAGGGATCGGCACCGTGGATCATGCACAGTTTGAGTTCGGGGAAGCGCACACACACCCGGTCGAGGTGGATGGGGTTCTGCACGTCGCCGGGAATGGGCGGGCCGGGAAGCCCGGTGTTGACGCACAGCGGCAGGCCGATTTCGGCGCACTTGGCGTAGAGCGGGTAGTAGACCGCGTCGCTGGGCGGGTACATGCCGTCCCCCCAGAAGCTGGGCCCCACCGCGGCGTAGGCCACCGGCAGGTCGGCGCTGACGGCGGCCAGCTCGCGCAGCGCGGGAACCGGGCGAAGCAGGTTGACCCCGCCCAGCGCCAGCGCGAAGCGGTCCGGCCGCTCCTCGACGAACTTGCGCGCCGTCACCGACGGCTTGACCAGGTTGTCCATCAGGACCGCCTTGGCCACCCCGTGCTCGTCCATCTCGTCGAGCAGCGCCGGCAATTCGACCTGGTCGTAGAGCGACTGGGGCCCCTTGAAGTAGTCGTCGCGCACCTTGAGCATGAACTCGGGCTGCTTGGCCGTCTCGCCGAAGTGGACATTGACCAGGCAGTCGATGACCTTCGGGGGGGTCTGACCGGTCATGAGCTCACCGCCGTGGACGCCGAGCGGTTCGCCGTGCTCTTCGCCCACCGGTAGTCGGCCTTGCCGTTGCCGAGCCTGCGCACCCTGTCGACCACGATGAACTCCTTGGGTGCCTTGAAGCGCGCCAGCTCGGCGGTGCACGCCGAGTGCAGTTCCTCGGCGGTCACCGTCACACCGGGCTGGGGCTCGATCAGTGCGACGAGTTCCTGGCCCCAGCGGTCGCTGTCACGGCCGACCACCAGGGCGTCGGCCACGCTGGGATGGGCGCGCAGCACCGCCTCGACCTCCTCGACAAACACCTTCTCGCCGCCGGTGTTGACCACCAGCGAGTCTCGGCCGTACAGCCGCAGCGTCCCGTCGGCCTCCAGACTGGCGCGGTCCCCGGAGACCACCACGCGTCTGCCTTCCACCACCGGGAAGGTCTTGCGGGTCGCGTCGGCATCGTCGAAGTAGCCCAGCGGGATCCGGCCCTGGCGCACCACCCAGCCGATCTCCGGATCGCCCGGTTCGAGGAACCTGGTGAGGTCGGCCGAGACCACCGTGCCGCCCTCCCGCAGATCGAACGTCTCCCGGCTGGACCCGCGCTGATTGTGTCCGAAACCCATGTTGCCGGTCTCCGACGATCCGTACCCGTTGATGATGGTCAGCTGCGGAAGCTTCTCCAGCAGTGCGCTGACGTGTCTGGGATTGGTTGCCGCCCCGCCGGTTCCGATGGCGTACAGCGAGGACAGGTCGTAGTTGTTGCGGTTGAGCTCCTCGATCAGCGGCACCGCGTAGGCATCGCCGACCATGGTCATCAGCCCGACCTTCTCACGCTCGGCGGTCTGCAGCACCGACTTCGGGTCGAATCTCGCCCGGTCGTCGTAGAGCACCACCGGCAGCCCGGCCAGACTGCCGGAGAAGACCGTCCACAGCCCGGCGGCGTGCATGAGCGGAGACACCGCGAACCACGGTGGGCCCGCGTTGTTGCGGACCTTGTCGTGGATCTCGGTGGCCGATTCGTGGTCGGCGCCCACCATCGAGGACACATAGGTGTCGCTCTGCCGCCACAGCACTCCCTTGGGACGGCCGGTGGTGCCGCCGGTGCAGTACATGATCAGGTCGTCCGGCGAACCGGCGATCCGCTGCTCCGGGTCCCCCTGGGCCACCGCGTCATCGAGGTCGACCGACCCGGGCAGCGCCGGGGTGTCGGTGCCGTCGTCGACGGCGATCATCAGTTCGGCGCCGGGCGAGGGCAGCACATCGGCGAACTTGGCACCCAGCGCCCGGTGGTAGACGACCGCGCGCGGCTTGACGTAGTCGAGGAGTTCGGCGACCTCACGCGGGGTGTAGTGATGGTTGACGTTGACCGGAACGCACCGCGCCTTCAGCGCGCCGAGGACCATCTCGGGATAGCGGTCGTTGTACATGATCAGCGCGACGCGGTCCTGGCCGCACTGCCAGCCGTCGAGCTCATCGCGGTCGCGGTGCACACCCAGGCCGCGGGCGGCGAGGAAGTTCGCGAACCTGCGGGTGCGCTGCGCCATCTGTGCGTAGGTGGTCCGGCGCTCACCGCACACGGTCATCACCCGGTCGCCGATGACATCGGCGATGGCGTCGACGACGTCGCCGATGGTCCATTCGGGCATCTGCGTTCCTCGGATCCGCGTACTCTAGGCGTTGACCAGCGCGTCCACCCCGAGCAGGCCGAGTGCGTTGTCCCGCATGACCTTTCGGGTGTCCTCGTGGCTGAACTCGGGGAACTGCGGGATGTCGGCGGTGAACGACGTCGGATCGGCCAGCCCCTCGCCGTGCGGCCAGTCGGAACCGAAGAGGATCTTGTCGACCCCGATCGTCTCGGCCAACAGCTTCACGTCGTCCTCGTAGTACGGCGCGATCCACACATTGTTGCGCAGCTGCTCGATCGGGTCCTCTTTGTAGTGATACGGCGCGTTGTTGGCGGACTTCTTGAGCCGCTTGACCAGTCGGTAGACGAAATACGACCCGTTCTCGATGCTGGCGACCTTGAGCTTGGGGTGCCGGGTGAAGACCTGGTGCACGATCATCGAGGCGATGGTGTCGTGGATGGCGCGATCATCCATGATCACCATGTCGAGTGGATCACGCCTGCCGAATCCCTTGAACACGCCGCTGCCGCCCCACAGCGCCGGTATCGCCATGTACCCGGAGTCGGACAGGTGGAAGACGACCGGTATGCCCGCTTCGGCCAGCCGCGCCCACACCGGATCGTGGACCGGGTCGCCCAACGAGCGCGGCCGCACCGCGCCGGGCACCGGCGCGGGACGCACACACACCAGTTTCGCCCCTCGGCTCCTGACGAACTCGACCTCCTCGACCGCCTGCTGCGGGTCGGCCAGCGAGATGATCGGGGCACTGAGGATCCGATGGTCGGGCCGGTCGAATCCCCAGTCCTCGTCGAGCCAAAGATTGAAGGCATGCACCGAGGCCATGGTCGCCTCGATGTCGTGCTTGAGCCCCTCTTCGACCCCGCAGGCGAACGTGGGCAGCATGAACACCGTTTCGAGGTTCTGCTTGTCCAGGATCTGCACCCGGGCATCGCGGTTCTGGTACTCGGGATGATCGCCGAGCCGGTCCACCTTCATCAACGAGGCCGGATCCACACCTTCGGGAATCTCGCCACGGAACAGCAGATCCAGACAGCCCGGCTCGATGATCGGGTCGAATGTCGGGTTGGGGATGAAGTGGTTGACTACGCCGCCGAAGACAGCCAGCGTTCGTTTGCCGTCCTGCACCATCTGGACGCCACGGCTGCGGAATTCCTTGGGTAGGTGTCGGGTCAGCGCGTCGAGTGGCTCGTAGTAGTGGTTGTCGACGTCGATGGCGCGATAGTCCAGGCGTTGCACCTGCTGCTCGGTCATGGCTTTTCCTCCTCCAGGGGCGGGAAGTTCGGCTGGCGTTTCTCGAAGAACGCGGTGATGCCCTCGATGAAATCGGGACGTTGCATCGATTCGTGCATCAGCTTTTCGGCCTGGGCGCTGGTGGCGACCATGTCGCGCAGCGCGTCGTCGTAGACCTGCCGCTTGATCACGGCCAGCGCGCTCGGCGCGCAGTTGCGGGCCATGTCCTCGGCGTAGTCCAGGGTGCGGGCCATCAGTTCGGCGGCCGGGACCACCTCTTTGACCAGTCCGAGTTCGTGGGCCTCCTCGGCGTAGAAGGTCCGCCCGCTCAGCAGCAGGTCCAGGGCGGTGCCCCAGCCGACCAGGCGGGGAAGGATCCAGGAGATCCCGTACTCGGCGATCAGGCCCCGGCGGGAGAAGGCGGTGGTGAACTTCGCGCCCGCCGCGGCGAAGCGGATGTCGCACATCAGCGCCTGGGTGAGCCCGATGCCTGCGCAGGCACCGTTGATCGCCGCGATGATCGGCTTGTTCACCCCGGTGACGAAGTACGGGTGACGTTCACCGACCAGCTGGGTGACGTCGGCGTCACCGGTGGACTCACCGGCCCCGCCGATCGAGTCGAGGTCCCCCATGTCGGCTCCGGCGCAGAACGCCCGGCCGTTTCCGGTGATCACGATCACCCGGACGCCGGGATCACGCTCAGCGCGATCCATGCAGCGGTAGAAGGCACCTGCCAGCCCGCCGCCCCAGGCGTTCAGGCGTTCGGGGCGGTTCAGCGTGAGCACCGCGACACCGCTGTCGCGCAGCTCGTAGCGAACCGCACTGTCAGCCCCGGTGCCGACAGGCTCTGCGGCGCGTTCGACAGCGCTCACCCGATGAACCTCCCAAGCTCGACCGATGCTCATACTGTACACCTATCGGTAGCGGCTTCTGCAATGCCGTTCGACGCTCAGCCGTCGACCAGTCCGAGGTTCTTGTAGGCGCTGCGGATCTGGGCCTTCGCGGCGTCGGGAAGCTGCGCTTGCGGGGGCCGGGAATGCGGGTAGTCGCCGATCGGCAGACCCAGCACCGACGCCGCGAACTTGAACGCTCCGCCCCAGTGGGTGAAGTAATCGGCCCGGCCCGGATAGCAGGTGAACCACGAACCCATGTCCAGCTCGAACTGATCCATCCCGGTGTCGCGGGCATGGTCCATCGCCTCGATCAGCCGGCCGTCGACGATCATCTCCCAGTACTCGGAAAGCATTGGGCGCTGCGGAGTTTCGAACAGATATCCGGCTGTCCCCAGCTGCGCGGGACAGACGATCCCGTCGCGCAGCCAGCCGGCCCGGTACACGGTCTTGTCGCATTCCCAGATCGCCAGCCCGGGAGCGAGTTGGTGCAGCAGACGGCTTGCCGCGGGCCGGAACGCGCCCTCCTTGGTGGCGCAGACCGCGGGGATCTCGTGAAAGATCCGGGCGCTCTCGGCCGGGGTCAGCACGTAGCCCGACGACGGCGAGTTGAACATCCCCAGCGCGATGTCGGTGCGGTCGGCGATGTAGCGGAAGAACCGCAGAACGCCTTCTCCGCCGTGAGTTTCCATCATGGGTGTCTGGATGTAGACGATGTCGGCCCCGGCCGCCTGGGCGTGCCGGGTCAGCTCGAGGCAGTCCTTGGCCGAGGTCGCCGCGGCGCAGGCCTGCACGACCACGTCGGGATTCGACCGCCGCCCCTGCTCGATGGCCACCTCCAGCAGACGCTTGCGCTCATCGAGGGTCAGCGCCCAGAACTCCGAGAGCCCGCTGGTGCACCACAGCATCGGGTGGTTGAGCTCGCCGACGCAGTATCGCACCAGGGTCCGGTAGGCCTCCCAGTCGATGTCGTCGCCGTCCGGCCCGCAGAACGGCGTGTAGAGCGAATCACCGATGCCGCGCAACGCCTCCCGCGCCCATTCACGGGCTTCTGCCGCTGTTGCCACCACGTGCTCCCTCGAGGTCGTCAGGTGAAGTCGCTACCGCCGTCGACGTTGATGTTGGCGCCGGTCATGTACGAGTTGCGTCGCGAGGCCAGGAACGCGACGACAGGCCCGATCTCATCGGGCAGTCCGGCCCGCGGGAGGTGGGCCGGATGGCCGAAGTGCTCGTCGATCGCGGCCATCAGCGCGTAGGGGTCGCTGCCGTCGACACCCACCGAGGATGCCCAGCCGACCAGCGCCTCGGAGGCGATACTGCCCGGCGAGACCACGTTGACCAGGATCTCGTCGGCGGCCAGCCGCAGCGAGAGGTTCTTCGAGATGCTGGTGACCATCGCCTTGGCCGCGGTGTAGGCCGGCAGGATCTCGCTCTGGCGCTGGGTGGAATGGGCCGAGAAGTTGACGATGCGTGCCCACTGCGCGGCGCGCAGCAGCGGCAGGGCCGCGCGCACGCAGCGCACCATCCCCATCGCGCCCTCGTCGACAGCCCGGCCCCAGTCGTCGTCGGACAACTCGTCGAACGCTCCGCGCACCGACGGGCCGACCGCGTTGACGAGGATGTTCAGTTCCCCGCCCCACCGGTCACCGAGCTCGGCGAAGGCGCGCCGAACCTGGTCGTCGTCGGCGGTGTCGGCCACCACGCCGACCGCATCGGGGCTGCCTGCGCTGCGCAGCTGCGCCGCGGCGGCGTCCAACACCTCGCCGGTCCGGCCGACCAGCGCTATCCGGGCTCCGTCGTCGGCGAAACACCGCGCGGCGGCCAGCCCCATGCCACGTCCGCCGCCGACGACGACCGCCGTGGCATCGCGCAAGCCCAGGTCCATCGGAGTCCGCCCGCCTGGATCAGGTGCCGGTCCAGTTCGGCTTGCGCTTCTCGGCGAAGGCGGTGGCGCCTTCCATTGCGTCCTTGGACGAGAACACCGGGAAGACCAGCTCGCCCTGCTTCTTCCACATCTCGGCTTCGGTCCAGTCCGCCGACTTGGTCATGACCTCTTTGGTCACCGCGACCGCGAGCGGACCGTTGGCGGTGATCCGCTCGGCCAGTTCCAGCGCACCGGCCAGTGCCTCACCCGGCTCGGTCAGCTTGTTGACGAAGCCCCACCCGGCGGCCTCCTCGGCGGTGAAGCTCTCGCCGGTCAGGGCCAGTTCGAGCGCCTTCTGGTACGGGATCCGCTTCTGCAGCCGCAACAAACCGCCGCCGGCCGCGACCAGTCCCCGCTTGACCTCGGGGATTCCGAACTTCGCGTTCTTGGCCGCCACGATCAGGTCGGTGGCCAGCACGATCTCGGTGCCGCCGGCCAGCGCGTACCCCTCGACGGCGGCGATCAGCGGCTTGCGCGGGGGCCGTTCGGTGAAGCCGATGCCGCGGCCTTCGATCGCGGGCACCTCACCGGCCATGAACGCCTTGAGGTCCATGCCCGCGCAGAAGTTGCCGCCCGCGCCGGTGATGACGGCCACCGACAGCTCGGGCGTGTCGTCGAGTTCGTCCATCGCGTCGGCCAGGCCCTGGGCCACCGCGAGATTGAAGGCGTTGCGGGCCTCCGGCCTGTTGATCGTGATGATCAGGGTCCGTCCCTGGCGTTCGACCAGAACCTCGTCTGACACTGTGCCCCTTTCGCCTGCACCACGCTGGGCGGGCAGGATATCGCCCGGTATCGCTGGAAAAGCTTACTATAGGACTTACAGTAATAGAGTGGATCACAGGTGGCCGTTCCCGATCCGATGCCTGCCGGTAAGGTCGCGGACACGGCGACGCAGCGACATGGACGCAAAGGCGCAGTTCAGGATACTCGCTGTTGACTCATTCAGGACAACCATCCCACCCCTGGGAGTCGTGCGCGCAGCAATCGAGTGACGGAGGTGCCCTCAGTGGCCAAGCAGGTGACCGCGCAGAAACGCCAGCGGCGTGAGCGCGGTTCCATCAATCCCGACGACATCATCAAAGGCGCGTTCGAACTCGCCGAGCAGGTCGGCATCGACAACCTGAGCATGCCGTTGCTCGGCAAGCATCTGGGTGTCGGGGTCACCAGCATCTACTGGTACTTCCGCAAGAAGGACGATCTGCTCAACGCGATGACCGACCGGGCGCTGCGCCAGTACGCCTTCGCCACCCCGTACGTCGAGGCCAAGGACTGGCGCGAGACGCTGGCCAACCACGCGCGTTCGATGCGCGAGACCTTCAACGGCAACCCGATCCTGTGCGATCTGATCCTGATCCGCTCGGCGCTGAGCCCGCGGGCGGCCCAACTGGGCGTGCAGGAGGTGGAGAAGGCGATCAACAGCCTCGTCGAGGCCGGGCTCTCACCCGAGCAGGCCTTCGACACCTACTCCGCGATGTCGGTGCACGTGCGGGGTTCGGTGGTGCTGCAACGGCTGCGCGAGAAGAACCTCGCCGCCGAGGACAGTCCCGGCGAGATCGACGAGTCGGTCGACCCGGACAGCACACCGCTGCTGGCGACCATCATCCAGACGGGGCACCATCTGCGCGCCTCGGACGACCGCAACTTCGAATTCGGGCTCGAATGCATCCTCGACCATGCCGGCAGGCTGCTCGAGGCGAATGCCAAGCCGGCCCGCAAGGCCGCGAAGAGTTCGGCGGCCCGCACCCGCGGCAAGGTCACCGCACGCACCTGACCCGGCGCGCGCCACCGGCCCGAACGCATCCGGCCCCGAACGCGCCGAAACGGCATTCCAGCACGTCCGCTCTCGGACTTTCGCTGCCGGAATGCCGTTTCGACGAAAGATCAGACCTCGACGATGACGGCGCCGCCCTGGCCGCCGCCGGCGCACATGGCCGCCATGCCGATGCCGCCCCCGCGGCGCTGCAGCTCGTAGATCAGGGTGGTGACCATCCGGGCCCCGGACGCGGCGATCGGGTGGCCCAGGCTGCACCCGCTGCCGGAGAAGTTCACCAGCTCCTCGTCGAGGCCGTACTCCTTGCAGGCCGCGACCGGCACCGAGGCGAACGCCTCGTTGATCTCCCACAGCGCGATGTCGGAGGGCTTCAGGCCGGCCCGGTCGAGCACCTTGCCGATGACCTTCACCGCACCCAGCCCGGTGTCGCGCGGCGGCACACCGGCCGCGCCCCACGCCTTGACGGTGGCCATCACGTTCAGTCCGTGGGTCGCGGCGTAGTCGGACTCCACCACGGCGACGCCGGCCGCGGCGTCATTGGTGCCGCTGGCGTTGCCGGCGGTGATCGAGAAGCCCTCGATCTCGGGGTGCAGCACCTTCAGGCCGGCCAGCTTCTCCACGGTGGTGTCCCGGCGCGGATGCTCGTCGACGCTGAAGTCGACGACCGATCCGTCGAACTGGGTGACCTTCAGCGGCACGATCTCGTCGAGGAACTTGCCCGCGTCCATCGCCGCGATCGCGCGCTGGTGCGACCGGGCGGCCCAGGCGTCCATCTCCTCGCGGCTGATGCCGTAGGACTGCGCGGTGTTCCAGCCCACGGTGATCGACATATCGCGGGTCGGCGCGTCCGGGGTCTCGACGTGGGTGGGCGGCATCCACTTCTCTTCGAACTTCAGCTCCGGACCGGGGATGCGCCAGTTGACCAGCGGGGTCATCGACAGCGACTGCACGCCGCCGGCGATCAGCACCCGCTCCATCCCGGACCCGATCTGGGCCGAGGCGTTGCCGATCGCGGTCAGACTGCCCGCACAATGGCGGTTGACGGACTGGCCGGGCACATGCGACAGGCCCGTGGCATCGGCTGCATAGCGGGCGAGATCACCACCGCCGTAATGGGATTCGGCGAAGATGATGTCGTCGATATCGGCGGGGTCGACGCCCGAACGCCGGACCACCTCAGGCAGTACCGTGGTGATCAGGGTCTCGGGCGGAGTGTTCACCAGGGCGCCCTTGAAAGACCGGCCGATGGCCGTCCGGGCAGCACCGACGATGACGGGTGTGGGCATATCTCGACCTCGGTTTCAGCGGAATCTAACGTTACAAAACTAACAGATAGTGTAGCGCCGCCAGTAGCGTGAGACAGCTCACTCCGATTCGGGCGCGGGTTCGGGGACGAAGAAGTGCTCGTCACGCAGCCGGAAGGCCTCCTTGGTGCCGTGCTCGGCGCGGGTCTTGACGAAGTTGAACTCCCCCGGCGCGAACTGCAGATTGGTGCCGTAGGCGTGGAACAGGTAGCTGGCCACCTCTTCGCCCTGATAGGCCTGGCTCTGCTCGACGAGCCGGAACGCCTCCTTGGCGATGACGACGCCGTCGGCCGGCATCTTGGCCGCCTTCTCGGCCCAGTAGCGGGCCCGTGCCGGCACCGCGGCCGCGTCGCAGGTGTCGGTGAAGACCCCGAGGTGTTCGATCTCGGCGGCGGTGATGATGTCGCCGGTGAGCAGCAGGCGCCGGCACAGCACCGGGCCCAGCCGGTGGAAGAACATGTGCAGGCTGCCCAGGGCCGGGCCGAGGAAGCGGGTGGCCGGCATGCCGATCTTGGTGGTGCGCCCGATCACCGCGATGTCGGTCATCAGCGCCATCTCGAACCCGCCGCCCAGCGCGTAGCCGTTGATCTCACCGACGGTGACCTTCGGGAAGCCCATCAGATTGTGATAGAAGCCGAACGACTTGCGGTCCACCGTGAGCCGGCGGCGCTGGCTGGGCCGCGACTTGCGCCGGGACTCGGCGGCCTCGCCGCCGTCCTTGGAGCCGTACCACCCATAGGCGTTGTTCATGTCCGCCCCGGTGCTGAACACCCCGCCGGCGCCACGCAACAGCACCACGGTGAGGTCGTCGTCGTCGGCCACCTCGTCGAGGTAGCGGGCCAGCAGATCGCGCATCGAGGCGTCGTAGGAATTGCGCTGGGCCGGGTTGTTGAGCGTGATCGTCGCGATGCGGGTGTCGCGGTCGACCTCGAAGAGCACGCGGTCGTCGTCGGTGGTGGACATCAGCGGTTCCTGTTCCGTGGTTGGGGATCACCGTCTCGGTGGGTGATCAGTCGGGCCTCGATGGTCTTGTCCGCCCCGGCGGCCAGGGTGTTGCGCCGGGCGACGGCCAGATGGTCGGCCGCCAGCCGTTGCGCTCGCACGGCGTTGCCGTCGGCGATCGCGTCGAGCAGCCGGTGGTGGTCGCGCAGTGCCGCGCGCATCGTCTTGGGGTTCATCGGATCGCCGGGGTGGTGTTCGTCGTTCCACACCGAGGACTCATGCGCCGACCAGATCAGTTCCAGCGAGCCGATGACCAGGATCATCGGCTCGTTGCCGCAGCGGGAGACGATCTCTTCGTGGAATCGGCGGGCGTTGGGGACGTAGCGCGCCGGCACGTCGAACTGGTCGACCTGGGCGTCGATGGCCGCCTGCAGGTACGGGACGACCTCGGTCAGGCGGTCCGGCCGGGTCGCGCACAGGCCGGCGCAGATCGGCTCCAGATGCAGCAGCGCCTCGCTGACGTCACCGGGTGTCGCCGCACGGGTCTGCAGCACCATGCTGATCATGTGCGCGGTGCGCTCGGCCGAGGGCAGATGCACCACCGCCCCGCCGACGTTGCCGCGCCGCACCGAGATCAGCCCGTCGGATTCCAGGATGTGGACGGCTTCGCGCACCGCCGGCGGGCTGACCCCGAACTCGGCGAACAGCGTCTCCTGCGACGGCAGGACGTCACCTTCCTTGAGCCGGCCGGTCAGGATGTCGTCGCGCAGCCTGGATGCCACGAGTTCTGCTACCCGGGGCTGGCGAATGCGCTGCACTGACACTGTTCCGCCGACGGCCTTTCCTTGCTAAGTTGTACAGGATAGTAATCGAAGCACCAACGGTATGGCTATCTGTATAGCCTGCTCCCCCGGAGAGGACGGCAACCGGTGCCTGACGACGCCGACGCGGGCGCGGTGCGCCAGGACCGCGACGGCGCGGTTCTGCGGATCACGCTCGACCGCCCGTCCAGACGTAATTCGCTGAGCCACACCATGGTCGACGAGCTGGTCGAGATCATGACCAAGGCCGCCACCGACGATTCGCTGCGTGCGGTGTGCCTGACCGGAGCCGGCCGCGATTTCTGCGCCGGTGCGGACTGGGTGGCCACCAACAGCGACGGCCGCCGGCCCAGGACCGGCGACCTCACCCGGCGGATCCCGCACACGGCCAACCGGCTCGTCGAACTCGTCGCCACCATTCAGCTCCCGGTGGTCTGCCGGCTGCGCGGTTGGGCGGTCGGCCTGGGCGCCAACCTGGCCCTGGCGGCCGACTTCACCGTGGCCGCCGCCGACGCCACCCTGTGGGAGCCCTTCATCGACCGCGGCTTCAGCCCGGACTCCGGTGCGACATGGCTGCTTCCGCGGCTCGCCGGGGTGAGCAGGGCCAAGCGAATGCTGCTGCTGGGCGAGAAGGTCGGCGGATCCGATGCCGCACAGTGGGGCCTGATCCACGACGCGGTCCCCGACGACCAGCTCGACGCGGCGACCGACGAGCTGCTCGAGCGCCTCTCCGCGGGCCCCACGGTGGCGATCGGCCTGGCCAAACAGGCCATCAACTACGGTTTGCACGCCACCTTGAGCCAGTCCATGGCCCATGAGCTGGCCAGCCTCGAACTAACCTGCCGGACCGCCGATTTCAAAGAGGGTCTGGCCGCATTCCGGGACCGGCGCACACCGGACTTCCAAGGCAGATGAGCGAAGGACACCACGTGGGGACACCCGAGAACTACGACACCATCACCTACGACGTGACGGGGCACACCGCGACGATCACGCTGAATCGCCCGGAGGCGCTCAACGCGTTGTCGCCGCACATGATCGCCGAACTGCGGGCCGCCTACGACGAAGCCGAGGGCGACGACGACATCTGGTTGATGATCGTGACCGGCAACGGCCGGGCGTTCTGCACCGGCGCCGACGTCAAGGAGATCCCCGAGGACGGCAAGGTCATCTACGAGCGGCCCTATCTGTCCACCTACGACCAGTGGGAGGCGCCCCAGGAGGGCACCCCGCCGTTTCGCCGGATGGCCAAACCGGTGCTGGCGGCCATCAACGGCATCTGTTGCGGCGCCGGCCTAGATTGGGTGACCACCGGCGACATCGTGATCGCCTCGGACAAAGCGACGTTCTTCGACCCCCACGTCAGCATCGGCCTGGTGGCCGCCAGGGAGATGGTGCGGCTGGCGCGTGCACTACCCCGCTCGGTGGCGCTGCGGATGGCGCTGATGGGCAAGCACGAACGGATGAACGCGCAGCGCGCCTACGAACTCGGGATGATCACCGAGGTGGTCGAGCACGACCGGCTGCTGGAGCGGGCCCACGAGATCGCCGACATCGTCAACTCCAACGCTCCGCTGGCGGTGCGCGGCACCCGGCTGGCCATCCACAAGACGCTGGATCTGCCGCTGCTGGAGGGCGAGATCCTCGCCGAGACGTTCCGCGAGCGGGTGGTGCGCACCGAGGACGCCCAGGAGGGGCCGCTGGCATTCGTGGAGAAGCGGACCCCGAACTGGCAGTGCCGGTAGGGCTCGGCGATGAGCGACTCAGAAGACTACGAAACCGTCCTGCTCGACCGCGATCACGACTCCCGGGTCGCGACCGTGACCCTCAACCGCCCCGAGGCGCTGAACTCGTTCAACCGCCGGATGTGCGAGGAGATGCGGCAGGTCTGGCACCTGATCAAGGCCGACGAGCAGATCAACGCCGTGGTGCTGCGCGCCGCGGGCGAGCGTGCGTTCTCGGCGGGGCTGGACGTCAAATCCAGCTACGGTCAACCCGACATCGTGTGGAACCACGAAGACCCCGGCGAGCTGCTCAGCCCGAAGTGGCAGAAGATGTGGAAACCGGTGATCTGCGCGGTGCAGGGCATGTGCACCGCGGGGGCGTTGTACTTCGTCAACGAGGCCGACGTGGTGATCTGCTCGCAGAGTGCGACGTTCTTCGACTCCCACGTCAGCGCCGGGCTGGTGTCGGCACTGGAACCGGTCGGGCTGATGCGCCGCATCGGCCTCGGTGACACGCTGCGAATGGCGTTGATGGGCAACGACGAACGGGTCTGCGCACAGACCGCGCTGCGCATCGGCCTGGTCACCGAGGTCGTCGCCGATGATCAGCTCGCAGCGCGTGCCCACGAGATCGCGGTCGACATCGCCGCCAAACCGCCGACCGCCACCCAGGGCACGGTCAAGGCGATCTGGGAGTCACTGGACAAGCCCTACCGGGCGGCGATGGACCAGGGGCTGATCTACACGCGGCTGGGGAACCCGATCGCCAAAGCCGAACTGGCGCAGCGCGCCATCCCGAAGACCGCGCCGCGGATCCGCTGATGCGCCACCCGCTGTCCCGACGTATCGACGCCGTGCTCGACCTCGACCCGACCGCGCACGCGATCGAGTTCGACGGCGCCTGGCACACCTTCGGACAGGTGGCAGGCCTGGCCCGCCGGATCGCGGCGCTGACCGGTGAAGGCCGGGCCGGGATCATGCTGCGCAACGAACCCGCGCACGTGGCTGCGCTGCTGGGCGTCCTGCTCGCCGGTGGCACCGTCGTGGTCATCAACCCGGCGCGCGGCGACGAGCGGACCCGCTCGGACATCGAGGCGCTGCGGCTGCCGGTGCTCATCGGCCGCGCCGACGACTTGGCCGCGCTGGCCCCCGAAACCACCACCACGATCGCGATCAGCGATCTGGACACCGCGCCCGAGGTCGCGGACGGCACGCCATCCGACGACCCGGGTAGGCCGGGTGTGGCGGTGTGGATGCTGACCAGCGGCACCACCGGCCCGCCCAAGCGGGTCGATCTGACCTATGACATGTTGGCCCGCAGCGTCATCGGCGCTGACCCTGACGATGCCGCGGCCCCGACCGAGGTGCGGCGCGGGGTGGCGATCGTCAATTCGCCGCTCGTGCACGTCGGCGGCGTCTTCCGGGTGCTGCTGTGCATCGCCGAAGCCCGGCCGTTCGTGCTGCTGCGCCGCTTCGACCTCGACCGGTGGGTGCGCGCGGTGCGCGAACACCGCCCGCGAGCGGTGTCGCTGGTGCCCACCGCGCTGCGCATGGTGCTGCACTCGGAGCTGACCCGCGACGACCTCGCCGGGGTCAGCGCGGTCACGTCCGGAACCGCACCGCTGTCGGCCGACGACGCCGACGCGTTCACCGAGAAGTTCGGCATCCCGGTGCTCACGTCCTATGCGGCCACGGAGTTCGGCGGCGGGGTGGCCGGGTGGACCCTCGCCGATCACCGGAAGTACTGGAAAGACAAGCGGGGCAGCGTCGGCAGGGCCAACCCCGGCGCCCAGCTGCGGGTCGTCGACGCGGACACCGGCGTACCGCTCGGGCCAGACGAGGCCGGGTTGCTGGAGGTGATCCCCGCGCAACTGGGGCCGGCCGCCGACTGGATGCGCACCACCGACCTCGCCCGCATCGATGCCGACGGCTTCCTGTGGATTCTCGGCCGGTCCGATCAGGCGATCATCCGCGGCGGCTTCAAGGTGATGCCCGACGACGTGCGGGCCGCTCTGGAGCACCATCCCGCGGTGGCCGGCGCCGCGGTGGTCGGCCGCCCCGACTCCCGCCTCGGCGAGACGCCGGTGGCGCTGGTCGAGTTGCGTGCCGGCTCCTCGGCCGGCGTCGACGATCTGCTGGCCTTCCTGGGCGCCCGGCTGGCCCGCTACGAGATCCCCACCGAGATCGTCGTCGTCGACTCGATACCCCGGACCCCTTCGGGCAAGCCCGATCTGACGGCCGTGCGGTCACACTTCGCCCGGGTATGACCGGCACGCGGCTGTCCGAGCTCACGCTGCCCGCGCTGCTGCGGGCCCGGTCCGGGCTGGGCGACAGGGAACTGCTCGTCTGCGACGACGACCGCCTCAGCTACGCCCGGGCCGCCGCCCGCTCGTCGGCGTTGGCTGCCCGGCTGGTCGCCCTCGGCGTGGGCAAGGGCACGCATGTCGGTCTGCTGTTTCCCAACGGATCGCAGTTCGTCGTCGCGCTGCTCGCGGCCGGCCGGATCGGAGCGGTGGTGGTGCCGTTCTCCACCTTCAGCACCGCACCCGAGCTGCGTGACCAGCTCGCCGACAGCGACGTCTCGGTGCTGCTGGCGACCCGCTCGTATCGTTCGCACGACTACGTGCAGCGGCTCGGTGAGGCGCTGGGCGACGTGGCCCCGGCGCCGGGCCCGATCTGGAGCGCCGCCGCACCCGCGCTGCGCCACATCCTGTTCGCCGACGACCTGCCCGCGACCGAACCGCACGACGACGACCACGACGACGGCGTTGTGACCGCGCTGCAGGACGACGTCGACGAATGCGATGTGCTGGCGGTGATCTACACCTCCGGCTCCACCAGCACCCCCAAGGGCGTCGTGCACACCCACGGCGCGCTGCTGGCCCATCAGCACAACCTCAACGCGATCCGGCGACTCGCAGCCGAGGACCGCCTGTTCTGCAACTCACCGTTCTTCTGGATCGGCGGGTTCGCGTTCGGTCTGCTGGCGACGATGGTCGCCGGGGCCACGCTGATCTGCTCCAACGCCACCGATGCGGCGGTGACGCTCGATCTGATCGAAGCCGAGAAGCCCACCGTCACCAACGGATTCGCCGCCGGCATCGCCCACCTGGCCCGGGACCCGAGCTTCGCCGGACGCGACCTGTCCAGCATGCGCCGCGGCAACCTGTACCCGATCATGGCCCCCGACGCCCGTCCGGCGGACCCACAGCTGCGCCACAACATGCTGGGTATGACCGAGGCCGGCAGCGTCCTGCTGATCAGCGGCGACGAGTCCGACCAACCCGAGTCCCGCCGGGGCTCCTACGGCTACCCCGCCCCCGGGTTCGAGACCCGCGTCGTCGACCCCGACACCGGCGCCGAGTCCACCAGCGGTGAGCTGTTGATCCGCGGCCCCTATCTGATGCAGGGCTATCACGGCTGGCGCCGGGAGGACTGCTTCGACGCCGACGGCTGGTTCCACACCGGAGATCTCGTGCGCCGCGACGACGAGGGCCTGTTCTACTTCATCGGGCGGGCCGGCTCGATGATCAAGACCGCCGGCGCCAACGTCGCACCGGCCGAGGTGGAGAAGGCCCTGACCGAGGTGTGCGCTGCCCTCGGTCTCGACGCCAGCGTCCATGTCCTCGGCCTGCCCGACCCCGAACGCGGTCAACTCGTGGCCGCCGTCGTCGCCACCGACCAGGGCGAGCCCGTCGCGGGTCTGCGCGATGCTCTGCGCACCCGGCTGTCGAGCTACAAGATCCCGCGCCGGATCGCCACGATCCGGCGTGCGGACATCCCGATGCGTTCCAGCGGCAAGGTCGACCTACCCGCGCTGCGGGGGTTGTTCGATGACTGACACCGTCGACGCCCTGCTGCGTACAGCGGCCCAGCGGTTCGGCACCAAGGACGCCGTCGTCGACCCCGGTGAGCGGATCAGCTATGCAGCGCTGGACGCCCAGACCCTCGAACTGGCCGCCACGTTCCTCGAAGCCGGAATCGGCAAGGGCTGCCGGGTCGGACTGCTGGCGCCCAACGGGGTGCAGTGGGTCCGGATCGCGTTCGCCCTGAGCAGGATCGGTGCCGTGCTCGTCCCGTTGAGCACCCTCTACACCCCGCCGGAGCTGACCGCCGCGCTGCGGACCGCGTCGGTGCAGCACCTGATCGCGGTCGACGAGTTCCGCGGGCGGCGCTACCTCGACGCGCTGCCGGCACCCGGTGAGCTGCCCGCGCTGCAGACCGTGCACCCGGCCGC